>CAYVUI010000106.1:0-15268 GCA_964454745.1 uncultured Pirellulales bacterium
TCCCACAAGATTTGGGGAGAAACGGAAACAGAACTTTCCTCGTTTGCGGGCGACAAAATCTGTACCTGGGGCAGGTAACAAGTCAGCCAGTTCCAGGTTAATCCCTCCAGGTCCTCAAAACCGACATAGCCATTCGATGAGACATCTCCGGTGGAAGTATAGGTCAGCCATCCCATGGCCAGATCGCTAAGATCGTTGAGGTTAACCGCAAGGTCATGGTTCACATCCGCGATATTGAGATCGCATTGATAGTAGAATTTCTGCCGAAGGCACGAGATTCCGTTTGTTCGCTTCACATCAGGAGTCAGTGCTACAGAAATGGTTCCCTTCGGATAAACCTGTGAAGGAGTAAATCTCGCGAGGTTTCCAAGTTTTGTCCAACTGCCGCTGATTTCGGCTCCTGATTCGACATGTTCTACGATAAAATGATCGGTATGAATTGTCGCCGGGTCCATTTCCTTATCGAACGAGAGCATGATCGACTGAGTGGGCGATGCAATCTCATTGTTAGGCGGGTAATAGTACTCCGCGTAAGCAGGGGCACTGTCTTTGAGCTGCTGCCAGCGAGGAGAATTATTCAGAGACAAAGGAACTGAATGACCCTTCGAGACCATCAAAACCGCCCACGGGCCCAGTTGCGGTATTGAGACGGTGATCTGTCCATTACTGTAAGCACCGCTTAATACGGTTGATTCGACATAATATACATAGTCAAGGTTCTGGTCTGTTACCAGGTAATCTTCGGGATCATAGTTCTCCATGGGTTCAAGCAGGGTAAGCCGAAGGTTGTCACTGAATTCCCCAAAGTATAACTCGTTGTTCAATATAATCGTAAACGGTCCATTATGATCCCAGTCGATAAGATGGATCGCAATCGGTTCGTCGTTTTCTCCGGGTACAGCCCGAATGACAACCGCGATACCGTCATCCACGCTGACAATCGGCTGATCCGGCCCGGGCGGTGTGCCCCATGTATCCCCATAAGGTGTACCGGTGACATGATATCGAGCTTTTGTGGTTTTGCCCCAGTCCCATGCAAATTCATATCCATCCAGGTAAATCGCAATTCCGCGTATAAATCCAAACAGGTCACCGAAGTACTCGGGATTACCGAAGAAACGTGACCCCTGGTTCTGGTCTCCGCCATCCACAAGGTCGGTTCCGAATCGATCGAACGGGGCCATCATATTTATCCCCTGGGCATAACTGTTACCGATGGAACGGCGAACGATTTCTGTGAAATCGGCCAGGTACACCGGATCGGGGTAGCCCCAGGTGCCCGGCGATGTAATGATCTGGGCTCGGCCGACATTTTGGTAGGTTCGCATATTGACGCCGATATTGTGAAAATGCTGGGCGGATACGTCCTGGATGTTGGTTTCGCTGCACCCATAGTCCAGCCGGTAATCCTCTTCGGGGCCGAAAAAGGACTCCGAGTAAACGGTATGGGAAGAATTGTTTCCATGGATTGGGAATTTAGGAATTCCATATTGTTGCAGGTAGTATGCGTCAAGTTCATTGTGCAGCCACTGGTAAAATTCCGTGGTCGATTCAAATCCATCCTTCGTTCCATTGCAGTATTCGCACCAGCAAACATACTTGTCATTAAGTGTCGTATGATCAAAATGAATGCTTGTTGCACCGGCGTCGATACGGGACCTGGCTTCCCGCAAAAAGATGTTCTTGAAGACCTCGTTGTTCACACACCCCATCGTTTTGCTGTTTATGCTGTCAAGCAGGTAGTTACCATCCTCACTCTGAAGCCTGCCCATCAGTGCTTTGCCTGTACCTCCCGTTTCGTCCGCGAGGTTGCTGGTCTGTGCGATGGCCGTGGTTATCCCTTCGGCCCGTACTTGGGATATGAAGTCAATTTCTTCCTGTCCGTAGAGATAAATCCATTCAAGTCGCGTCGCATGATACATTTTCAGCGCTTCGAGAGTATCAAAAGGCCTTTCGTCCGGGGTGCCGATTGTTCCCCAGAATTTCGCGTTTTCCTGGTAGCCTTCACCGCGAAGCCATCGGCTGGAAAGGCATACATCAGAGTATTCAGGAGCGTAATCAGGTCGAATATATTCCGAAACGGCCATTTCGCTGATGGTAGTCGTTACAACAGGTGAAAGGCTGACCGCATCACTCCATTCAGTGCCGAATCTCAGTTCATCGAATTGGACATAATCGGTGATATCTGAGTCAAAGTTTTCGATCCAGAATCCAGCATGCGTAATTTGATCTATACTGGTTAGAATATTTCCGGTTGTGACCAAAGCGGCTGTGCCGGGGCTTTCCGCTGCGAGTTGTGTGTCCACCCATACGGTAAGTTCCTCGGAACCGTTGTATTTGTCGAATTCAATTTTCATGACGACAAAATATGTCTGGCCATCCGTGACACTGGAAACAAGCACATCATCGACCATACCGGAATTGTCATCCCTGTGACGAACAACAAGGTCGACTTTGCTGCCGTCCCCCCGGAAACCGAAAAGTACACCGGAAAACAGAGAGCTGCCGTCAAAAGCTCCCTGTGAAACCGTTGTGGTAAATCCAGTCATCGCCCGGATATTCAAATTACCGCTTAGATTGTCGCCGCGAACCAGGCCGCTTATATAATAAGTTGAATTTCCGGTATAACTGTCAATTACCCTGCGGGCATAAGAAACCCCGGTTGTCGTAAAACCCCTGGCCTGGACAGTGCCCCCGGAGACCTGGTTGGCACCGAATGACAAACCTGAAAGATCAGTAGGACCGATGATGTGGGTAAAAGTACTCGTGGAGGCCCCTGAGTTGCCCTCCCATGGATTCAAAGAACTGAAGCCGACGATTGTGCCGCCGGACACATCCGCGTTGTTGCCGTTGGTAAAGTCCCTGAACTGGCTGCCGGCATTGTATTCACCGTTTAGTTTGTCGTTTTCACCGTTTCCAACGCTGGCATTGACGAAGGGATCAAAAGCAATGATCTGCCCAAACAATGTATTTGCAGCAAAACAAGCCAATGTCAATGTCAAAAGGATTTTCACAGATTTGAGGGCATTCATATTTATCTGGTCCTTGCGTAAAGAAAGGGCTTGCCCATACAGCAAGCCCTTTTCGATTTTAAATAACAACAGCATTCTCGTCCATTACGGCCAGGGAATGATTCTTTCCGTCTGCCATCTTTCAGCGAGCCAGCGGAAATCGTCGTAATCGACAAAATCGTCGTCTGTTCTGTCCGTAGGCGGTGCGTACAGGCCGTTGAGATAGAAGTAATCAACCACACCTTCGGCTCCGCCGGTGTAAATGGTTGCGAAGCCCTCTCCCGTAGGATTGTACCTGCGGCCGACAACCAGTGTCCCGCTTGTCGTGGTGCCTGCCTGATCCGAGATCGTATAGTCCAGGTCAAAAGTGGTCGGGTCGGGAACCATTGCGTTGGGCTCGGTCGGAGCAAACGCCAAAGAGATGTCCAGCATGCTGGCGTCAAAGTTGGTGATCCCGTCACCGGTGATCCGGGTATATTCAGACGGGGGCCATTCTACGCCTTCGTCCCAGTCCGAGATGAATTCGACGTACTGGCTGGCTCCATCGAGTACCACTGAAAGGTTAAAGGCTCCCAGGTTGGCAATATCATCTTCGTCGTCATAATTCACCCACAGGTTAATACCGCTTCTGGAACCTTCTGACGTGTCAGAGGTTGTGGTTGCCTTCATGCTGATATCCACAGTAATCTCGTCAGTGGAGTAAACCGGGGGATCGGTGTCCAGTCTCCAGGCACCGTTTGCGTTTCCGAGAATCACCATTTCACCGCCGGCCATGATGTAATCGCCGGGGATATCTCCGCGGAGTACCCAGTCATCCCCTGCGGCCGGATCGGTGTCCATCGTTTCTTCCCAGGTGACTTCATTGGTCAGCCATTCTGACATCATATCCCCAAGCTCGTCCATGTCCCAATAGGCCGGCGGAATCGGAGGATAGGTACCCACCAGTGAAATCTCGGTAAATGCGATCGTTCCCACGCTCCATGTCGGGCTGTTCCAGACATAAACACCCATACCGCTTACTGCCGTAAGGTCCGGTGCGATTTCAGCAACGTTTGGATCGGCATTGAGGGGGATTTCATCATTACCTGCCAGGGCGTTGAGGTTGTCAATCTCGGCCTGGGAGTATTTGTGCCATGTCACGTTAGCAAAAGGCAGAGTATACTCGGTAATGGTTCCGTCAAGGTCACCTGAAGTGCCCTGGTATGTGGAAGGGCAAAACAGGTTTGAAGCAAACCATTGACCGTTTGCGTCGCGAATGATCGCTCGCATGACAGGAGCATAGTAAAGATTACCCGGATAAGGCAATCCCGATCCGTTCTCAAGTTCAGGGGCACTGGGGTGCTCAAAATTGCCGTCATAAATGTCGGAAATCTTGAAGTGCATATATGCCCACGACGGTGTCATGTTGATAAAGCTGTCCGCTTCATTCAAACCTGACGAAGAGAAGATGGTATAAGCGTAGCCGTCTACGGAATTTTTCAAAGCGAGCTCATCGAACGTAACCCCGCCGCGTGCATTCTGGTCAATTTCTACGCGATAACCGCTAACCGGTTCTGCAAATCCGCCCCACTTCCAGCCCGTAGGTGTAACATCAAAAGCCGGTGCCCAGGGAACTTCACCCAGGTCTTTTTGATCGATTCGCATAAAGCTGTCACCCGGAACGCTGAAGTTCTGTGTAAATGCAACTTCTTCAGTGGGATCGGGTACGGGTACGGCATCATTCCATTGAGTTCCCAGGCGAAGTTCGTCAAACTGAACATATTCCTGGTAATTCGAATCAAAATTTTCGAGCCAGAAACCGCCATAGGTGATTTGCCCCTGGCTGGACAACAAAGCTCCGGTTGTGGTAAATACCGGGATTGCATCGTTTTCATTGTATTCGGTCGGGTTCAGCCATGCGGTAAGCTGTTCATAGGTACCGTCGGCGTTGTATTCAATTTTCAATACGATAAAGTACGTTTCGCCTTCCTGTGCGTCAGCCAGCAGGACACTGTTGGTCATTCCTGTGGGATCAGTGGTTCTGTGCCGAACGACCAAATCCACCTGGCTGCCGTCGCCGGAGAAGCCGAAAAGAACTCCGGGATAATCAGTGGTATCAAATGCACCGGCAGAAAGGGTTACCGTAAAACCCGCCATCCACTGAATATCCAGGTTGCCGGCAAGGTTATCCGCTCGAACCAGGCCGCTGATGTAATAGGTATCTGAGGGTGTATAAGCGTCCAGCAGTCTTCGCGCATAGCTTAGATCGGCTGATATGCCCCGAGCACGAACGTTTCCTGCGGTGGTGTCGTTCAGACCAAAACTTAAGCCAACGAGATCGGTTGGCCCAATATAAGCGCCGGTTCCGGTGGAATTACCTTCCCATACGTTTGCCGCACTCCATCCGATTATGGGCCCTCCGGCAACATCTTTATTGTTGCCGTTGGTGAAATCACGGAACAAGCTGCCTGCGTTGTATTCACCATTGACTTTGTCATTTTCACCATTACCTACATTGGCATTTAGAAATGGATCATAGGCCACCACTTCAGCGAAAACTGTGTTAGCGGCAATGATCAATACCGCAAAACAAAAGAGGGTGAACTTAAAAAACGTGAAATTGCCTGCTTTTTTCATAATGACTCTCCTCTCTTAAAAAATAATGCTTTTAATCACCTTAATCTCCGAATCAAGGCTCTGATAGGCAAGACGGATTTTCCTGAAATACTTTTGCAACATAAATAGGTATCTATAAATGGCTTATGAATACAACAAGGTCCGTGATTCTGATGTCAAATACATGTTATTATAAAGATTATACCGGGCTGTCTTGTCGGTGTCAAGCTAAAAATCATTTTGATATAATATACTAAAATATCGATTTTTTATATTGATTTATTCTCTTTTCGGCTGTAAATTATATGAGTATTATGAAAAAGCTGTATTTTATCTACTTTTAAGGTTGCCAGCATGTCATCCACAAAAAGATATGTCCTCGATGACGCTTATAAAAAGATCACTGAAGATCTCACCAATAACCAATTTTCCATAGGCACAAAAATCGAGCCGATCCGGCTTCTCGCCAAAAAATACAATGTATCCTATATGACAGCTCAAAAGGCCATCAAGGCGCTTCAGATGCAGGGAGCCCTCGAAGCCAGACCGGGCGATGGGATCTATATTACAGGTAAAGTAACTCCTATAAACGGGAGTATTGCAGAGTATTTGGATAATAATCGCCAGAAAAACAATAAAAGTACTAATGGCTCCAGTACATACTGTATTGTGATCGTCATGCCCTTTTGGGTTGGCAACAGGGGAGAGGCACAGATATACAGGATCATTAAGGGGATATTGTCTGAAAGCGATAAGCATAACTGGTCGATAGAATTGATCCATAATTCCGGGAGTATCTCGAATCACGAGTCTTCACACCCGGATTTTATTGATAAGATTGAAAGCCGAAATCCTGACGGGGTGATTTGGCTCCAGCCGATTCATTCGCACAAATTGAATATCATGCGGTTGATTGACCGTGGACATAAAGTCGTTATTACCGGAAGAGAATTTCCCGACATTCCTGCGACATGCGTACAGATGGACCTGGATGACCTGGCCAGGAAATCGATCAGCTATCTTTATGATATGGGATCGAAAACAATCGCAATGTTAACCGGCCCCATCGACGGACAGTTTAAGGATTTCCACTCTGTTCGCATCGTGGAAAGCGTGAAAAATGAATTCAAACGTCGCAACATTGACTTTTCAGATGATTTGATCTGCCAGGCAGCTTTTAGCCCTTATGACGCAATGATCGTGCATTCGTTTATCGAAAATCACCCGGAAGTGGATGGAATTATCTGTCTTCATGAATTCCATATGATTGAGGAACTTGAAAAAATGGACTGTTCGGGCTTCTTCCAGAAGTCGATTAATATGGTCAATACGTCGGGTGACTATTACCAGATGCGGTACAGACTTTTCAAGCATTTTCATATGGCCAATGTCGCCTGGCCGCTGGAAAATATCGGAAAAGGCATCGTGCGCGAGTTCAAGAAAGAATGGCTTGATGAGCCAATGAAAACAGATCTGGACTTGAGTGTCAGGATTATTTCGGAAGAAACCTGTCAGTAAGAATGGAATTGCTTAACTTATAAGAGGGAAATCAAAATGGAAAAGAAAAAAGCATTTACCCTGATAGAATTATTGGTTGTGATTTCAATCATTGCTTTGTTGATGAGCATTTTGGTACCTGCATTGAGTAAAGTCAAGCAATTGGCGAGGTTGACAGTCTGTAAATCCAATCTTAAAAATCTGGGCACCTCTACGTTTGCTTATGCATCCAGTAATCGTGAAAAGCTTCCCATCGGTTACTGGAGGAGCGGTCCCGAGGGCACGACATCCACCTGGCAGAGTTACGTTATGAAAGAACTCGATGAATATATGAGCAGGCCCAACTCCAAGAATTTTGGAACGGAAATATTTGGTTTCGGGTATCTTTGGAGGGATAATCTTCTTGATGAACCCAAAATTTTCGTCTGCCCGGGAGCCACAAGGCAGGATGTGGACATGGAAAGCTATACCAGGAGGATCTATGATTTTAATGAAGATCACATTAAAAGGTTTGATTCGATTTACAGTTATCTTCCCCTGACCAAAACACCCAGCCGAAGCGGTGGGCAAATTGATTTTTGGCAAAGTGCCAAAAAGGCATCAGAGCTGACAGGCTTTGCGCCGTTGTGTATGGATAAATTGAGAAGTGTAAATGACTTTTTGCATACAAAGGGCAACCGTGAAGGTGCTCAGCCGCTGATTAATGTATGCTTCGGCGATGGGCATATTGTTACGGTGAACAACAGGGAGTTTTTCACGAAAGACAAAATCACTGAACTCAAAGCTTTGCCCGGGTATGGCGTGATCCCTACGCGAGACCTGTTTGATTTTCTCGATACGATTGAAAACTAATTCAATTGTTGTATCATCTAATTAATTAGAATTGATAACTGTGCCCTGGAGTGAAGTGTAGATTATATGGACAAAGAAACGATTACAATGGACATCGAGATGATTGCAAGTATGGGGCTCGATGTAGAAGACTATCAGAGCATACGAAGCGACTGGAGATGTGTTCCGAAAGGAAACATAATACCGAGCAAGACCTATTCCGATCAGCCGTATATTGTGAAAACGGATGACGGGGCCTGGCTTTGCGTAATGACGACCGGTAGCGGCCGGGAAGGGGAAACCGGTCAGCATATCATATCCCTGCGAAGCAAAAATCAGGGGAAGACTTGGTCCGAAATTGTGGAAGTGGATCCGCCCAGTGAGCGGGAGGCATCGTATGCGGTTCTTTTAAAGGTCCAATCCGGTCGGATCTACTGCTTTTATAACTACAATAAAAATAACGTTCGCAAAATCATCGCTGACAAGAAAGCCTATCCCGACGGGTATTGCCGCAGGGTGGACAGCCTGGGCAGCTTTGTATTCAAATACAGTGACGATCATGGAATGAGCTGGTCCCGGAACCGATATGAGATTAATATCCGGGAGACGGAGATCGACCGTCTGAATCCTTACGAGGGGAAAATTCGTTTTTTCTGGAATGTGGGCAAGCCGTTTGCGCACGAAGGCAGCGCCTTTGTTCCGCTTCATAAGGTCGGGTCCATCGGCAAGGGATTTTTTACCAAGAGCGAAGGGTTTTTGCTCAAGAGCGATAACATAATGAAAGAGGACAATCCTGACAAAATTCGCTGGGAAACCCTCCCTGACGGAGATACGGGCTTACGAAGCCCCGAGGGAGGCGGGCCCATCGCGGAAGAACATAGTTTTTCGGTTTTGAGTGATGGTTCCTTCTTCGTGGTGTACCGGTCTGTGGATGGACACCCAATATCCAGCTACAGCAGAGACGGCGGTCACAGCTGGTCTGAGCCGAAGTACATGACCTATACATACAAAGGGAAAAAGCTCAAGAACCCGCGTGCCGCGAACTTTGCATGGAAATGCAAAAACGGGAAATTCCTGTACTGGTTTCATAACCATGGCGGAAGGGATTACGAAGACAGAAATCCCGTTTGGGTATGCAGCGGATTTGAAAAGAAAACGCCTGAAGGAATAATGCTCGAATGGTCACAGCCGGAGATCCTTCTGTATGACGATGACCCGATTGTGCGATTCAGCTATCCGGATCTAGTCGAGGAAGAGGAAGGAATATTTGTAACGGAGACCGATAAGAACACCGCCAGGTCCCACCGAATAGATCCGGCTTTCCTGGAAACCCTTTTCAAGTATGACCAGATCCAGTCCATTTCACAAAAAGGACTTATCCTGGATATTACGAAAGTCGGGAAAAATCCTGCAAAAATTGATCTTCCGCAATTGCCCAAGTTTATACTCAGAGATATGAATTCTGAAAACTACGGCAAGCTCTACACTCGGAACGGAGTTACACTTGATTTTTGTGTCACATTTACACATCTAAGAGCCGGTCAAATCCTTCTGGACAACCGTACAACGAATGGGAAAGGCTTTTGTGTGTTCACGGACAGTCACAGGAACATCAGGATATCACTCAATGATGGCGCCTGCGAGTCCAGTTGGAGTTCAGAGACCGATGTACTTCGTGAAAATCACATTCATCATATTTCCATTATCATTGACAGTGGTCCTAAAATCATCTCATTTGTCATCGATGGTGTTTTTTGTGACGGGGGTGACAGCCGGCAGTTTGGATGGGGCCGGTTCAGTAATGACCTTCGACAGATCAACGGAAGTGACATTCTCACCGCCGGCAAAGATATGGACGGCAGGGTGACCCTGCTGCGCATTTATGACAGGGCAATCTTAACCACTGAGGCCGTCGGCAACTTTCGGGCGACTTTGAAAAATATCTAATTGCAATCGAGTTTCAAAAACCAAAAGGAGTCCAAAATGAAAAAGGCTTTTCTTCTCTTTCAATGTATGTTGCTGTCATTGGGTTGTGCGGTTGCGGAAAATATTGATCCAGGCATACAGCGAGGTGATGTCCTGATGCGAAGCCTTCGGGCCTGGCCCGATCCTGACATCGAAGGTGATGAAAGAAATACCCTCGAGACCGCAAAGGCTTTCAAGGTCGATAAAATCCTGTGGATCTACGAAAACACGAAACAATACAATCAAAAAGTGAGGGCTGAGGGGATTGGTATCGGGACCACCATGGCAGCCAATGCCCGTGAAGCCTGGCATCCTAAAATGAATCAGCAGCAGAGAAGGCAATTTGCTGATAACTATACCATCAGGAATCTCAAGGGCGAACAGGTTCTTATGCGGCATTTTAAGCATTTCGGAGAGGATGCTTTTATTATGCATTTTCAGCCGGATATCTGTATTGACCAATGGGCCGATATTTATACAAATTACGTCAGCGACCTTTACCGTATGGGTATAGAATCAATTCACAGGGACGATCCGGCCGCGAACTGGGCTGCACTTCGATGCGGCGGAACATTTACCGATGCCGCTGTGGAATATTTTCGCGAATACCTTAAGGAAAACTATCCTACTTCGGAACTTAAGAAACTCGGCGTGGAAAATATTAGAACCTTTAATGTGCGCGCGCATTTGCTTGATCTTGGTGCCCCTACTGATGATGCCCTCTGGCAATGGAAAGGCAGCCCGCTGATGCCGATTTATTCGGACGCGATGCTCAAGGCCACGGTGGAATTTTATCAGGAGGTACGCGACCGGGTGGAAAAGAAGACGGGAATGTCCATCCCCTGGTCCCGCAATGGTGTAGGCCCGCTTTCCGGGCTGGACACGGTATTCGATTTCCGGATCGGGGAGTATCAGCGCCATCACAGTCAGCCGCAGACATTACTTGAGATGTCCCGGTTTTGTGCCGACAACGGAAAATTGCAGGGAACAATCTCCATGGTGGACGGGAAATGGAACGAGCATCCTGAGGAATATGTTCGGGAGACTCGCAAGCATATCCCGACGGCGTACGCAACGGGTATGATCCCCCTGGTTCCGTGGTGCATGTATATGCACCAGGCACCGCGATATTACGGCACGGTGGAGGATTTCGGTGACTTGTACCATTTTGTTTCCGATCATCGGGAATTGTTTGACGGGCATAAGCTCGCCGCTGCCAACGGTATTGACACACAGGCCAATCTGTACAGTTGGCTGCCGAACAAGGAGCTGAATTATCCGCAGGATTCTGACAGGAACCTGTTCTGGATCGACAAGGAAAATATCTTTGCGTTTCTTCGGGAAAACGAAGGCACGGGTTCCAAGGTCATCCACCTGGTTGACTGGAATACGTCACCACGACCTTTTGCGTTTTCATTTACCCCATCGGATCTCCTGGGCGTTCACTCTGCGGATCTTACGATCCTGAGGCACGGCAAAAAAGATATCCACATCAACGGCTACTCGGGCGGAACGATAGAGGTGCCTGCAATCACCCCCTGGGCGTTGATAACCGTCGAACCTGGTCAAATACAGCCCAAAGTCGGGATCGCCCCAAGAATTGTTTCTCCTGGTAAAAGGCTCGTTCCTGTGGGTACTGAGGTGGTCCTGGAAAGTGTGGCCCTGTACGACATTTTCTGGCGCTTTGACAACATGGATTTCCAGAAATATGACAGATTCAGTAAACCCGTCATCACAAAATCAGGCACGTTGGAAACCTACACCCTAAGCAGATTTGATGGTAAGAAATCTGATGTGGTTCGGATAGCGTACGAAGCCTATCAAGATTACACAGCGGCCCCGGGGGTTATCGAAGCCGCAAGTCCCGCGGCACGACTGGAACAGTCATTTAATCTTGTCAAAGGTGAGATGAAAGTGAACCGTTCTTTCGTTGCAGATGAATTGTCCATGGGCAGCAAGAAGGTCGAGCATGGGATTTCGACCCAGGGCCATACATTAGTTACCTGTAAAGTAAATCCTTCCTGGCAGTATTTTTCCGTTCGGGTAGGTGTCGATGACCATGAGGATCGACGGCCCTGCGCAAGGTTCCAGGTCTGGTTTGACAGTGATGTGGCCTATGAGACTCCTGTACTGAATCCCTCCAAGCTGATTATCGCGGACGAAGAACGAGAGATTTTCTATATTGCCCTCAAAATTCCCAAAGGCATATCGCAAATTCGGCTGGTTTCAGTACCCAGCGGTTTTTTCAAAGAACAGAATAACATTGTCTGGGCAGATCCTACCGCGTATGAATAAGAGAAAGTAAACACCTTTTTGATATAGATATTCAATGCATGAAAAAATTATATACGTCTCGCCGAAAGGCGATGACCAATGGACAGGCAGCGTTCCGGAACCGGATCAGGATAAATCAGACGGGCCTTTGCGCACGATTGAAGGCGCCCGTAATGCCGTACGCAATCTGAGACGGAACGGCAATCAGAATGGGAACATTAAGGTGCTGATTCGTACCGGTCGCTATGATATCGAACAAACAATCGTGTTTACCCTTGAAGACTCCGGATCGAAAAATCAGCGAATCTCCTATGAAGCCTATCCCGGGGAAGCTCCTGTCATTTCCGGCAGCAGGAAGGAGTCCGGCTGGCGGAAACTGGATCATGAGATTCCCGGTTTGACTGATGAAGCTCGAAGCAATATATGGATCGCCGATGTTCCTGAGGGAATAGAGAGGTTCTATGTCTTGTACGAGAACGGCCACCCCCTGCTGCGGGCTCAGGGCAAAGGCTTTAAGCCAACTGTATCCGGCTACTGGAAAGATGAAGAATGCTGGCAGAAAGGATCCCGCACCCAACTGCATTTTCCCGAAGGTGCCCTCAGGAACTGGGATAATATCGAGGACGTTGAAATCGTCATTCGGCCATGGTGTTTGTGGACAATGAACATTTTGCCGCTGCAATCCGTGGACACAGAACAATGCATTGCTCAGACCGCCCTGGAAGGCTCCTATTTCCTCAGCCGCGAGCGGTACAACCGCTTTCCGGATGAAACCGTATGGCCTGAAAATATTCCGGAAGGTATGACCGGTCCCGGCCGCTGGATGGTCAATACAAAAACCCGGAAAATTTATCTGTGGCCGAAAGAAAGCGGCCCGCCTCAACACATAACAGTTCCGCACCTTCGCGAACTTATTCGGATCGAAGGGCAAATACAAGACGCTGAGCCCGAAGATATTCCCGTACGATATCTTTCGTTTACAAATCTCAACTTCACAGAAGGCGACAGGGATTGCTGGACCCCGAAGCACAAGGGGGTGCAGCATGACTGGGAAATGTGGGACCAGGGCAATGCATTGGTCCGATTACGCGGTGCGGAGCACTGTGAAGTTTCCGGCTGTACATTCGGCCCCTCCGGCGGGACAGGCGTACGCCTCGACCTGCACTGCCGTTGCAACCGGATCGAGGGCAATCACTTTCATGATTTAGGGGCGACAGGGATTTTCCTCGGGGGATACGGGGCCGGGACCAAGGATGTGAATAAAAAGAATGTGATCACAAACAACCATATCCATGATTGCGGACGGATTTACTGGCACAGTCTCGGCATCCTGGTCCATCAAAGCGGCGAAAACATTATTTCGCACAATCTGCTCTACAACCTTCCATATACCGGCATCGTCTTGGCGGGCATACGGCCAGGGTTCCTTCGCAGGGAGGTTCGGGATGCCGTGCAGAACGGTGCCCCAAATTTCGATCGGTCTTTCGTACCCATAACCGAAAACATGAGAACCCAATCCATCCGGGAGATCTGCACCCATGTTCGATGGGATGAAGTGACCGTGATTGAAAATGAATCCCTGACGGACGAAATGACCCTTACACTGCCGTTTGTTCATGCGCGTCAAAACGTAATTGAATACAACGAGATTCATGATATCATGCAGGTTCTGGCCGATGGAAACGGCATATACATAAGTGATTGCGGCCCTTATAACGTAATCCGGCATAACCGGATTTATAACATGACGCACGCTTTCGGTGTGGGAATCCGGACCGATGCCTGGCAGAGAGATACCCTCGTCGAAGGCAATATTATTCATGACTGCCGAGGCGGACTTGCCGTATCCAGGAACAACATTGCCTGGAATAATGTGATTGCATTTATCCGCTCGACAGAAGAGCACAGCCCGGATGACATGGAAGAGGATGAAGAGGTGTTCAGCCCCATTTATTATCATCTGGACAGGGCTGCCGGTTTTAATGACGGGACGATTCAAAGGAATATCTGTTATCATACCGGTAATTTTCCGATTCGGTTTAACCTGGAAAGAAGAAAACGTGATGAGGGAAAACAGCTTGTGGATTACAATGTATTTTATTGGAGAGATCATGATCGGGATTGCAGTAAGGTACTTGACAAACTGCGCAGTCACGGTTTTGATAAGAACAGTATTGTAGAAGACCCGGGATTCGTGGACGCTGAAAATCGTGATTTTCACCTTCGGCCGGATTCCCGCGCGAAAAAAATGGGTGTCCGATCCCTGCCCCAGGAAAAAATCGGGCTACAGGAGAAGTGGAAGAAAAAAAATGTCTGAGCATACCAAACCCAACATTGTTTTTGTCCTGACGGATCACTTCCGGCCGGATGCGATTGGCAAAAGCACCCCGAACCTGCAAAAGCTGGCTTCAGAGGGTGCGTTGTTTACAAATGCTTATTGCGCAGCGCCCTTGTGTCAACCTGCCAGGACCAGTATTGCCACCGGGCTTTTCCCTTCACAAACCAGGGTGTGCGGCAATCAAAGTCCCCCGGTATGCAATGAACAGCGTGACGATACGTATATCAACCGGCTGCGAAAGGCCGGGTATTATACCACGCTGATCGGTAAGCATCATTTTATCGACCGCTACGGGATTGGCATGGATGTGCGGGAAGACAGCGAAGAGATCAAGCGATACGGGTTTGACCGTGTGACGCAGGTCCTGGATGACGGGGAAAATGTGCATAACCGGGATGATTATACGGCCTATCTCGAACAGAAAGGCCTGTTTGAAGAATTTTTGAATGTTTTTTCTGAACGGGCATGGCAATGCAGGCCCCATCCCTTCGATCCCGATGATACCGCGGACGGTTTTATTGGTTCCAGGGCGGTGCAATTTATCCATGAGTACTCCGATCAGAAACCCTTTTATCTGAATGTTGGTTTTGTCGGCCCGCATCCGCCGTTCTGGCACCCCGGCAAACTCAAGCATAATCCGAATGAATTGGATGACCCCCTCGGCCCAACGTTCAGCGAGAAAGATAAAATTATGAAAGCTCACTATATGGACAAGTGCAGCTTTATAGATGACTATGTGGGTAAAATTATCTCGGCG
>CAYVUI010000107.1:0-15133 GCA_964454745.1 uncultured Pirellulales bacterium
GCCCCCATCACCCCGGTCCCGATCCAGCCGATTCGCATTTTTGTTTCTCCCACTGCAATATCTCCCAAACAGCCAAATGAACAAAATTGTCATTTCTTCAGAATATACGATTGCGGGGCAGATTTCAAAAACCGATTTACATTTCCTAACAGGGTTTGACTTGAACTGCGGAATTTTGTATATATAATAGTGTTTTTGTTCCGGTTATTTCGAGGATTTTATGCCAGAACTCAGGGAAGAATGCGGGATTTTCGGAATTTACGGCGATCCCGAAGCAGTAGAAAAAACCTATTTCGGTCTCCACAGCCTTCAGCACCGCGGACAGGAATCCGCGGGCATCGCCTCGAGCGACGGCTCACGCATCGCCTGCCACACCGGCATGGGACAGGTCAGTCGGGTATTCCGCAAAAGCAACCGGGTGCTCGAGAACCTTCACAACCCCATCGCCATCGGGCATGTGCGGTACTCCACCTCCGGTTCGAGCAATGCGACCAATGCCCAGCCGCTGCTGAGTGAATACTCCCGCGGCCAGGTCGCTGTCGCCCACAACGGCAACCTCATCAATGCCTCCATGCTGCGGGACGAATACGAGGCCTACGGTCACATCTTCAAATCGACCAACGATACCGAGATTATCATCCACCTGCTGGCCAAACCCAGCCACGTAGGCAAACCCGACCCGCTGGGCCATGTACTCAATCACCTTCAGGGTGCGTACTCGATCCTGTTCCTCTACCCGGACCGCATCGAGGCCGGCCGGGATGCCTATGGGATACGCCCGCTGTGTATCGGCAAAACCAAAAACGGGGCCTACTGTGTCGCAAGCGAAACGTGCGCGTTTGATACTATTGAGGCCGAATACATCCGCGATGTCGAACCCGGGGAGATCGTCACCCTCGACAAAAACGGCCTGCACAGCCGCTTTTTCGTTGAACCCGGCTCGGTCACGCCGGCCCACTGCATCTTCGAGCACGTCTACTTCGCCAAGCAAAACAGCGTCATCTTCGGCGAGAGTGTCCAGCATTTCCGCCGCGAATCCGGCGCACAGCTTGCCCGCGAGCATCCCGTCGATGCCGACCTGGTCATGCCCGTGCCCGACTCGGGCACCAGCGCCGCCATCGGTTTCGCCAAGGAAAGCGGCCTGCCCTTCGAGATGGGTTTCGTCCGCAGCCACTATATCGGCCGTACCTTTATCTCGCCCTCGCAGGACCTCCGCGACCTGGGCGTAAAACTCAAGCTCGCGGTAATCAAAAGCGTCGTCGAAAATCAGCGTATCGTCGTCGTGGATGACTCCGTTGTCCGCGGCACGACCACCCGCGGCAAAATCCGCTCACTGCGAAAGGCCGGGGCGAAAGAAATCCATCTTCGCATCGCCTGCCCGCCGATTATCAGCCCCTGCTATTACGGCGTGGACTTCCCCACAAAGGAAGAACTGCTCGCCAACAACAAAACCCTCGAAGAAATCCGCGACTTCCTCGGGGTAGACAGCATGGGATACATCTCGCTCGACGGCCTGGTCAGTTGTGCCTCGCTACCCGACGACCATTACTGCACCGCCTGCTGGAGTGGCAAATACCGAATCCCCATCGAGACGGTCGTGAACAAATTCTCAATGGAAAGACACCAGATGCAGCTCTTTGAAGACAAGGAGTACAATGTCTAAGCCCGAATCGATGACATACGCCCAGTCCGGCGTGGATATCGACGCCAACGATATCATGGTCGAAAAGATCCAGAAAAGCGTCACCGGCACCTTCGGACCAAGGGTCATGGCCCTGCCCGGCGGTTTCGCGGGGCTGTTTCGCCTCGATTACGACGAAAAACTCTTCAAGAAGAACTACAAAAATCCCGTGCTGGTCGCCTGTACCGACGGTGTGGGCACAAAGGTCAAAGTCGCCCAGATGGTCAAACGCTACGACTCGGTCGGGATCGACCTGGTCGCCATGAGCGTAAATGACATGATCGTCCTCGGCGCTGAGCCGCTTTTTTTCCTCGATTACCTCGCGGTCAACACCCTAAACCCCGCCGAAGTTGCCCAAATGGTACAGGGCATCGCCAACGGCTGCAAACAGGCCGACTGCGCCCTGATCGGCGGCGAAACCGCGGAAATGCCTGACATCTACCGTAAGGGTGAATTCGACATGGCCGGCTTTGCCGTCGGCGTCGTCGAGCGGCACAAGATCATCAACGGCAAACGAATCGAACCCGGCGACGTAATCCTCGGCCTGGCCTCCTCCGGCCTGCACAGCAACGGCTACTCGCTGGCCCGCAAGATCTGCTTTACGAAGAATAAATTCAAACCGCGGGATCAATTCCCCGAGCTGGGCGAACAGACCCTCGGTGAAGTACTCCTCGAACCGACCCGGATTTACACCAAATCGATCGTTTCGCTACTGGGCAAGTACAAACGCAAACGCATCGTCCACGGCATGGCCAACATCACCGGCGGCGGAATCGTCGGCAACCTGCCCCGCGTACTGGCCAAAAACACCAGCGCCGTCATCCGTAAGGATTCCTGGCAGATGCCCCCGATCTTCAGCTTCCTGCAAGAGCATGGCCCCGTCGAGACGGAAGAAATGTTCCGCGTCTTTAACATGGGCATCGGCTTTGTGCTGGTCGTCGCGCCGGACTTCGCCGACTCGGTCACCCGCAGGCTCACCCGCACCGGCGAAACCGTTTACCGCATCGGCGAAATCACCAGGGGCACCGGAAAAGTTATCCTCAAGTAACCATGGACGCCGCACCCGCCACAGCTCCGCACCGGGACTTCACAAAATCCAAATGGTTCAACCCCCTGCTTACCGCGGCGATTCTCGCCGCCCTGTCCATCTGGCTCAATTACACAAGCGGACATAAGAATTCAACGGCCCTTGCCCTGCTTGCCGCATACCAAACCGCCGCCGGGCTGGGCGTATACCTGCTCTCCCGCCGCTGGATCAGCCAGTACCCCGGCAGGCTGCTCGCTGCAATCCTCTACGCATTTGGCCCGGTCGCAATGCAGTTTCTCTACGCCGAAGATTACGCCATCCAGTCCGGGCTCTTCTGGGCAATCTTCCCCTGGCTAAATCTCCCCGCCGTACTGTGGCCCATCGGCAAGCCCCCAACCTTTACCAACCGCACCATTCACGCCGGCCTGGTCCTCGGCGGCACGGGCGTGTTCCTGCTGCTCTCCTACCTGAACACACAGCAAAAATGGATCCCCTCCGACTGGCAAATGAAGCCGCAAGCCCTGATCGACCTCTTTAGCCCCCTTCTAAAAAGCGACCGCGGACCCTGCCTTAGCCTTTGCCATATACCGCTGATCACCGCAGCTCTTGGCCTGCTGACCTGCCTCCACAGCCGCAAAAAAATCCTCCCGATCCTCATCCTCGTCTCGATCCTTATGAGCCTGTTCAAACTCACCCCCATGATCGTTCCCTTTAGCTGCATCGCCTTCGCGGGCTTATACCTCTCGGTCCTGGCCGGCCTCGGCGCCCAGACCATCGCCTGGCTGGGCAAAGCGGACAAACACTACCTCTCCCTGTGCATCATCCTCTCGGCCGGGCTGTGGCTGCTCGCTCACATCCTCCGCCTCCGCGGCTGGGAAACCGTATCAGGTGGAAACGAAAACCTCGGCCCCGCCTCGCTCTATGCAATCGCTCTGGTCCTGTTCACATCCATCTATTATATGATCCTCGGCGGCTTCCGCTGGACACAGCTCCGCTGGGGGCTCTTAATCCTCGCCTTCGCCGCGGATATCTTGCTCTGTGCGAAAATACTGATCTGACAGATTCCGGTGTGAATTACTTCTTCGGCTCCTCCAGCCCAAGCCTGTCCATCACCTTTTTAAGGTCTTCCCATACCCGCTGGCGTGCATCCCGTGTATAGTTCCGCAACAGGTACGCCGGGTGATACGTCGCCATCAGCGGGATCGGGTTGGTCAGCCCCTCAGGCGCATATTCATGAAAACTGCCGCGAAGCTGGCCGATGCTCTTATTGGTATTGAGCAGCGTCCGTGCCGCGTGTGCCCCCAGTGCCACGATCACCTCCGGATCGAGCGCCTCAAGCTGCCTTGTCAAATACGGCAGACACCGGATAATCTCCTCCGGCTTCGGGTCGCGGTTGCCCGGCGGACGGCACTTTAAGATATTGCAGATAAACACCTCCTCGCGCTTGAGCCCCATGGCATTGATCATCTTCTCGAGCAATTGCCCTGCCCTGCCCACAAACGGACGGCCCTGCTTATCCTCGTCCGCTCCCGGCGCCTCGCCCACAAACACCAGCCGGGCATTAACCGCCCCCTCTCCGGGCACGGCATTGGTTCGCGTCTCAGCCAGCCCGCACAAACAGCAGGCGTTTGCCTCCTCAGCGACTGCGGCAAGTTCCTTCTTCGCGTTTCGTTTGGCTTTTGCTGCGGCCATGGGTATCTCTTCCTTTTCTACAGGTGTACATTCCTCGGTTTGCGGCTTCGCCTGAGCCTGCTCCCTCAACGGCTCGACCTGGATCGCATCCTTGCTGCGAACGCAGAAATCCCCCGTAAAATACATATCCATCTGAGCATATTGTTCGGCTGTACGGTATAAATCCATATCCAAATCCTTTTGGGTGCCTATTGTAACGCCAGCAGACGAAATATCCAGCCAAAAACGTTCCTGTACGGTAATGCACACAGAAAAACAGAATTAATTTAAATTCCGCAAAAAATGTCAAGCACGCCCATTTTGCTTCCGGTATCCTATCCAGCATGAAAGACGACACAAAAACATCCTATCAGCAGCGGATATTAAAGGTTTTACTGTATATCCAAAATAACCTTTATAAGCCCCTGAACCTTGAACACCTGGCAAAAATCGCCTGTTTTTCACCCTACCATTTCCATCGCATCTTTCGTGGGATGGTCGGAGAAACGCTTGCCGCCTACGTTCGCAGGCTTCGGCTCGAAAGAGCGGCCCAGCGGCTGCAGTATGGACAACCCAGGATTACCGATCTCGCCTTTGAAGCCGGATACGAAAATGTAGAATCTTTTTCAAGGGCCTTCAGGGAACGTTTCGGAGTCGTCCCCAGTGAATTCAAAAAGAACAATAAACACAGTATCAACGAATCACCTAAATTCGCAGTAGGAGAAGTAACTATGGACGTACAAGTCAAAATGATCCCGCAGCGTCACGTCGCCTTTATTCGTCATATCGGGCCCTACGCACAATGCGGAACCGCGTGGGAAAAATTATGCACCTGGGCCGGACCAAACGGCCTGCTTCAGCCGGGATGTGAGTTTATCGGCTTATGTTATGACGACCCTGACGTGACCGAATCCGAGAACATCCGATACGATGCGTGTATTACCGTTGATCAAGAAATCGAACCGGATGGCCCAATCGGATTCCAGACCATTGATCCGGGAGTCTATGCGATGACAACCCATCACGGAAGCTACCAGAAGCTAAGCGAAACCTATGCCGCGCTTTGCGGCCAGTGGGCCCCTCAAAACGGCTATGAACTCCGTTCACTCCCAAGCCTGGAAATCTATCTAAACAGCCCGGAGGACACACCCGAGGATGAATTACTGACCGATGTACATGTCCCGATTGAAAAGCAATAGGAGCAACGATGGCACAAAATACGGAAAAAATCGACTTATTCAAACACTTCAAAGCCGAATATAAGGCGACCGCCAAACCAGCATTCGTACAAACCACCCCCGCGACTTATCTGATGATTGAGGGCCGGGGAGCCCCCGGAGGAGATGAATTCCAGGAATGCATCGGGGCACTGTATTCCATGGCATTTACCATCAAAATGACCCGAAAGGCCGCCGGCCTGGGCGACTACACCGTCTGCAAGCTGGAGGATTTGTTATACGGCCCGGACGGCAATGACGATTTTGGTAATCTGCCCAAAGAAGACTGGCACTGGACGCTGATGATCCGCACGTCTGAATATGTAAAACAGGCCGACCTGGACAAAGCCGTGAAGTCTCTGCTGAGCAAAGGCAAATGCGAAAAGGTCCGGGAGGTAAAACTCGCTGCACTGAATGAAGGAAAATGCGTGCAGATTCTCCATGTCGGGCCCTATGACCAGATTGGGGATACAGCACTGAAGATGCAGGAATTCACGCAGGAAAACGGTTTATCCTTTACCGCCAAACACCATGACATCTACCTGTCCGATCCACGGCGGGTACCCCCCGAACGGCTGAAAACAATCTTGCGAAGGCCGGTTGTATAAAAAAACCCGTCCCTCGTAAAAGGGACGGGCTTTCATTCACGCTATCGCCTGCGGCAAAACCGCTTCTTACAAAAATTACTTCGTCAAAATCGACTTGGCCGATTCATCCTGCGCCTCGACCATGTGAGGAATACCGGTCAGCTCCGCGGTTTCCCTGTTGGCTGCCATCAGGTCACTTCTCTCGATATTCGACAGGTTGAACTTTCTCGCACCGGCCATAAACTGCTGCAATCCACACGCCAGCTTATCCGCATAACCATACATCGCAATCGCACCCAGCGGCACATTTTTGATCTCATCAGCACCGACTTTGTGCTTGACGGCTTCATAACCGGCGAAAATCTCTTCCGGCTTGCTACCGTAGGCCTTCACGGATGCGGGCAGTTCGTCCCAGTTACCGTTAAGACGCTCCTTGCGATCCGGATGGAATACACCCTCGATATTGCTGCCCAGGTACCCTGCGATCATCGGGGCACGGCCCATGCATACCAGCTTGGTATACGGAGCCCCCAGAGCAATTGCCTTGAAGATATGATCCTCGCGGGCAAAACCGCCGCCGAGCGAAATATCCGGCACATCCAGACCGTTTTCTTCGAGGATCTTGCAGTATTCGTAGGTCTTCTGGTGCAGTTCCAATGAAGGCACGCCCCAGTGTTCCATCATATTCCACGGACTCATACCCGTACCTCCGCCGGCACCGTCAATCGTCAGCAGGTCCAGCTTTGCATCCGCCGCAAAGCGAATCGCCATAGCCAAAGCTTCCATGCCGTAGGCACCGGTCTTGAGCGAAATCCGCTTAAAGCCGATCTCCCGGAGATGTTTCACCGATGCCATAAACGCGTCACGAACCTGATCCACCGTATCCAGGTCTGTACCGCCCAGTCGGCTGTGACGGGCGAACGACTTCAATGCACCGTCCTCAAACGCTTCCTGAACGACAGGATCATATGGATTCGGGTCTACCACGTAGCCGCGGTCCTTGAGGAATTTCGCATATTCGATAGAGGTCACCTGGATCTCACCGCCGATGTCCTTGGCACCCTGACCCCACTTGAGCTCAATAATCACTTTGTCGCCATATTTCTCCGCGACATATTCCGCAACGCCGTTGCGGGTATCTTCGACGTTGAGCTGTACAATAATCGCACCGTACCCATCATAATAACGCAGGTAGGTATCAATTCGCTTTTCCAGCTCCGGTGCTGAAGAAATCTTGCCGCCGCTCATAACCGATTCACGGTCAACGCCGACGACATTCTCGCCAATCACGATCGGGAAACCACAGATCGCCGCACCAATCGAGAACGAATCCCAGTACTTGGCCGCGATAAATGTCGAACCGAGTGCACCGGTCATAATCGGAACCCGGCACTTGGTTACCTGGTCCTTACCGAAGCTCGTCTCAATGTTTACATTCGGGAATACGCAGTCATCCGGATCGTTTGAAAGACCCTTTGCCAGCCCTTTCGAACCGTATGCATATCCCTGGATGCGAAGTGCATGATAACCGACTCCCACAGCCATTGTCTGGCTCGAACCAGATGTCGTCTCGCCAAAATCTCTCGGATAGAGCAGCTTGCGGCCGACCAGGCAGGAAGTCCATGTTTCGCATTTGCCCGCGCAGTCAGCACGACACAGTGTGCACAGGCCAGATTCACATGCGTCGCCTCGGTTTACAGTACCAAGAGCGTCATTTTTTTTGGGCCAGGTAATCATACAGGGCTCCTTTCTAAAGATTCTAAATGTTAATGATTGCAGCGCCGGCAGGAAATCCGGGGCTTGCCGGCGAAATTTTAGCCGGATTAACAAAAATGTGCATTGAAATCTAGTGCATAAATAGGTATAAAGCAAGTAAGAATACTTATATGTATGATTAGTTTTCCTTATCAATAAGCTGTGCTTATCGTTTTATATATTGGAGCTTATAGTGAACACAGAAAGCATCCGGATATTTTGTGACGTAATCGAGACACAAAGCTTCGGTCAAACCGCTGACAAAAACTTCGTGAGCCAGTCTGCGGTCTCCCAACAGATCGCCAGTCTCGAAAAAAACTTCCACTGCACCCTCATTGATCGCAGAAAACGACCATTTAAGCTAACCGAGGAGGGAAAACTCTTTTACACTGCGGCCCAGGAAATACTCGCAAGAGAAGAAAAACTCATCAGCGATATGAACACCGTTCGTAATCGAAACCGCAATATTATCAATATTGGAGCTGTTTTGTGTATTGGAATGCACATTTTGCAGGATTACGTAAAAAAATTCATGGCTATCTACCCGGAAGTCCACCTGCATATCCGCTTTTTGAAATCACACCAGATATATGATGATGTCATGGCAGGCGTAATCGACATGGGAATTGTCGCCGTGCCAAGTCGTGAATCCCACCTCAATATATACCCTTTTCGATCAGACCAGCTCATGCTCGTTTGCCACCCGGAGCATCCGCTCGCAGAAAAGGCCCTCGTCGGACCTGCTGATGTTGAACCGTACGACTGCATCGGCCTAGAATCCCAGGCCCCAACCCGCCAGCTCATCGACGAACTCATGCTCAAATACGGCATCAGTCTCGATTATCTCATGGAATTTGACAATATCGAGACCATCAAACGCGCCGTCGAGATCAACTCCGGCATCAGCATTCTGCCCGATTCCACCGTCCGCACCGAACTGGCCAACAAAACCCTCCGGGCAGTATCCTTCGCCAGCCACCAGTTTTTCCGAGAAAACGGCATCGTCCTTCGAAAAGATAAACAACTAACCAAACCCGCCCGATACCTGCTGGATATTTTAAGCAAAAAAGCGTAAAATCGTTTTTTCCAAACCACGGATAAGAATTTCCGTAGTTCTGGATAACAGGTATTGTTAAATCGGAAGCAAAAATGGGCTATACCCGTAAAATCAAAGCCATTATTTTCGACCTCGACGGTACACTGACCGTGCCTGTCCTTGATTTCGATAAAATACGCAAGCAGATGGGTCTGACCCTTGAAGACGGCCCCATTCTCGAAGCCATGGAAAAAATGACACTCGAACAGCGCCGCCGCGCGGAAGATATTTTGCTTGAAAACGAACAGAAGGCCCTCTCCCAGGCATGCCTCAATGACGGAGTGCAGGAAACACTGCGTGAACTTCACCAGCGGGGTATTAAAATCGGCATCCTGACACGCAACACCCACGCAAATGCCCTCGCTATTGCCGACAAGTTCAACCTCCGTTTTGACCATGTCATCGGTCGTGAGCACGAGCCCGTCAAACCCGCCCCCCAGGCCGCTCTGCGTTTGTGTGAACATTTCGGCTGCGAACCCTCAGAGGTCCTGTTCGTAGGCGACTACCTCCACGATCTCCAGTGCGCCAAAGCCGCCAAAACCCTTGCAGTCCTCATTCGCACCCATCCCCGCGCCGAGGATTTTCTCGAATGGGCCGACCATGACATCGAAAAAATAGAAGAATTACTCGAACTGATCGATTGATAAAAAGGAATCCCAATGAAAAACACAACACGAAATAATTGCGTCATTCCGCTTTTGTGCGTCCTTCTTTCCCTCCTGCACGCGCAAGCATTTTCCGATAAAGCAGCCTGCTGTAAATCAGACCCGGACAAATCCTGTGAAAATGACGAAATCACTTCCATCATCGAGAAAAGCCGAAAGGCCGTAAAAAAACTTACCAGCTATCAGGCAAAAATGGAATATCTCTTCATCCAGGACCCTGAACTGCTCGACGCCCGAACCACACGAACCGGCAATATGTATTATCAGAAAAGCGATGACGACTCCAACATCCGCATTCACTTTGAGAAAATCCAGCGAGATGATGAAGATGCCGCCGAATCCCGGCAGGAATACCTCTTCGACGGCGTCTGGCTCACACGAATCGATTATTCCCTCGAAAAAGTAGATAAAATCCAGCAGGCCCCCCAAGACCAGCCCATCGAAGCTTTTACCTTCATTGGACGCCATTTCCCGCTGGTCGGGTTCTCTCAG
Organism: uncultured Pirellulales bacterium; assembly: GCA_964454745.1. GTDB lineage: Bacteria > Planctomycetota > Phycisphaerae > Sedimentisphaerales > Anaerohalosphaeraceae > CAYVUI01. The sequence goes on from CAYVUI010000107.1 coordinate 10,192, forward strand.
GCCGCTCCCCTGGGCAAGGATTTCACAATCTCACACTGCAATCATAATAAGGAGGCAAAAGAAGACCTGCTCTGCCTGAAACTTACCCCTCTCAAAGATTCACGCTATGCAAAAGACTACCTCAAAATCCGAGTCTGGATCTCCGCGGAGACATTTTTACCTGTCCGAATCGAAGCAGAAAGTGTCAACAGCGACATCTATGACATCTCCCTGATCAACCCGGCCACGAATAAAAAATTGAAAAACAGCATTTTTACGATTGAAACCCCGGATCATTTCAGTAAAAATGTAAAACCTTTACAAGACAGAAAGGATTGAGATATGGCAAGCGGGCTGGTGATTTATTACTCACGGAGCGGAAACACCAAGCAGATGGCTGAAACCATCGCAGAAGCGATGAATCAGGCAAAAGTGGATACAAAATGTAAATCTGTCGAGGATGTGTCGGTAGACGATCTGCTCAAAGTAGACGCTGTCGTGGTCGGCTCGCCAACCTATTACGGACACATGTGTGCCCAGATTACCCAGCTTTTTGACGATTCCGTCAGCAAGCACAGCAAACTGGATGGCAAAATCGGGGCCGCATTCAGCAGTTCCGCCAATATCGGCGGCGGAAACGAGACCACCGTGCTCAATATCCTTTCCTCCATGCTGATCCACGGGATGATTATCCAGGGCGATCCGCAAGGAGACCATTACGGTCCGGTTTCCATCGGTAAACCAGACGATCGCGTCATGAATCAGTGCAAACGCCGCGGACAGCGAATCGCGGAACTTACACTCAAAATCGTAAAATAAAACCATACTCGGTCCAGAATGACAGAAAAAATATCAATTTTAAGCGAAAAAATAGCATTGACAAGGTACCGGGGGGTCGTAGAATAACAGGAAGTTATGGATACGTTTCTTTATTTAGTCTATGGAGGACTACTTGAATGCAGGAGTACGAAGATCTTAAGGCACTGGTAAACGAAATCGAAATGGACATCAACAAGGCACAGGGCGGCAACAAGGCTGCGGGAACTCGAGTTCGTAAGCAGATGCAGCAGATTAAACAGGCCTCTCAGGCGGTACGAAATCGCATACTCGAAATCCGCCAGGAAGACTGATTCCTCTCATTCGCGGGTGATCTGTGGCAGCGGTATCTTCTATTTACATGGAAGAGTCAACGCCGATATGTAATATGTAACTTGGATTTTGCGCAGTGAGGTTGCGGAAAGCAGGATGTATGCCCCCATCGCTGATTGTTGATATTGATAATATTGATATGTCTCAGGTCATCTTTGACCGGAGTGATATTGAACAATATATCCCACAAGCCTACGAAATGGCCCAGTTTGACGGCATTCTCTGGCACGATCCTGAGAACCTCAAGTGTCTCGGTTACAAGGACATTACGGAAAACGAATTCTGGGTTCGAGGCCATATTCCCGGCCGTCCGATCATGCCCGGTGTAATCATGATCGAAGCCGCCGCCCAGATCAGCAGCTATTACATGAAAAAATTCGGGGGAGTAAAAGGCTTTCTCGGTTTTGCGGGTATTGAATATGCAAAATTCCGCGGAACCGTCGAGCCCGGCTGCCGCCTGCTGCTGCTCGGGCAGATCCTCAAGGTTCGCTCCCGCCAGTTTACCTCGCAGGTCCAGGGAATTGTCGACGGAAAAATGGTATTCGATACGGTGATCGCCGGCATGAATGTCTGATGGCCCACCTGCACCACAGCCCGGGAAATTTTTTCGATAATCACATACTCATTGAAAGTTCCGCACGGGCCGTAGGTCTCAAAATCCCAAATGAACGCGGTGTACTGCTTTTCTGTGATGAAAACAACAACCCAGTGCAGCTTCTCTCTGCCGCAAGCCTTCGCCGGACCGCGATTTCACGGCTGGAACCGTCTACCGAGGAGAAATCTTCCCGTCGCGATCTGCGTCTCCATGAGATCATACGCAACATTTACTTTACGGCCACATACTGCGAGTTCAAAACGCTAAGGCTCCACGAACTGGCCGCACGCACTTTTTTTGACGACCCCGCCGAACACATCAAACTGCCCGGCGTCAATTTTGTCTCGATTGACCTGTCAGACTCCTGGCCCAATTTTCGCATCAGCCCCAGGCCCGGACGAGATCTCTCCAACACATTTGGCCCGTTTATGAACGGCCCCTCCGCCCGTCGGTTCGCTGAAAGCCTGCGAGAAATCTTCGACCTGTGCAAACGCCCCGCCCTCGTAGACGACCCCCAAAAGGCCGCCTCATGCCCATACCTGCAAATGGACCGCTGCCCGGCCCCCTGCGTCGGCAAAATCGAGAAGGATCTATACCTCGACCAGGTCCGCAGCGCGGCAGATGCTTTCCCGAACGGAATTGCGAACCTCAAAGAAAATATTACCCGCCAGATGGAAACCGCCGCCAAAGAAATGCGCTTTGAAGACGCCCAGCGGTGCAAGAAAAAGCTCCAGGCCGCTAAGGCCCTTCTCGGTAAAGAATACGAATTTAGTTCCCGTATCGAGAACCTTCTGATCCTGCATGTGGACAAAACCGCAAGGATAAAGGTCGAAGGCCGGCGGAAAAAACTCCAGCTCTTCGAGGCCTTCCTTTTTACCCAATCCGGCCTCTGTGCAATCCCCCCTTTTGCCCCGGACAAGCCGGATCAACTGCTCTCCGAGCTACGAGCCGCACAGGACCACAACCAGCCTTGTACGAATGCCGACAGTGCCAATCAAAAACCTGAAAAAAACGCTCGCAAAGCAGACCTTGCCAAATCCCTCCAGCTTGCCTCCGCGTGCATGTATAAAAAGCACCCGGCCGGCGTCTGGCAAAACCTCTCCCATTGCCCACTGCCCGACGAGCCAAATATCAATCAAATGCTGTTGGCTTTCACTCAAAACCTGCAATAAACCCACATTCGCATAGATAAAAGTGCCAGGATTGGGCCTTGAGATGAAACGACATCGTTTACTCGGAAAATGAGTATTTCTACTCTGTATTGACATCTTCTGCCGCAGACGCTATGATAGTTGGCACAAGGAGGTCAAAATGGATGAGGATGAGGTCACAGGATGACAGCCGATGATCTTTGTGTCTGCTAACGGTATGCTGGTATTATGAGGTTTCATCTATCGTAAAGGAGTGGGAAAACGAGGAACATTGTGGTTGTAATTCTGTGCGTGTGTTTCGTTAGCAGATACGTTTGCCAAAGGCACTTTTGTCGCCTCCGCCCCTGAACCTGGCATACTTGCACTATTGGCCCTTGGGGGTCTTGCCCTAAGAAAACGTAAATAGTATCCAGAAGCCGGAAGTTTAAGCGCTTCCGGTTTTTTTACCCTCTTAAAATGTGATTTGGTTTTTAACAACCGAAAGGGAAACAATGAAGTCATTAGACGAACAAATCGCACTGGTCACCGGCGCCAGCCGTGGTATTGGCCGGGCTGTGGCCCTGTCATTGTCAGCCCAGGGCGCTTCTATTGTTGCTGCTGCACGTAACCAGCAACAGCTGGATCGTCTCGTAAATGAGATTGAAAGCGAAGGAAACAAAGCCGCGGCTTTCGTATTTGATTTGGCTGATGAATCTTCAATTAATGCATTGGTTCAACAGGTTAACAAGCAATTCGGTCATCTGGATATTTTGGTCAATAATGCCGGACTTACGCATTCAGCCCTCATGGAAGAAACGACAACAGCTGACTTTGACCGTATTATGAAAGTTAATAGCCGTGGCCCTTATATACTGACACGTCAGTGTCTGCCGATACTCAAACAGGCCCAGCAGGCAACAATCGTCAACATCGCCTCCGTTGTCGGCATCAAGGGCTATCCCAAACAAAGCGCTTATACCGCCAGCAAGCACGCACTTCGCGGCTGGTCCATCGCTCTGGCCGAAGAACTTCGCGGTACGAATGTCCGCGTTCACGTCCTCTGTCCAGGAGGTGTCGATACTGAAATGGTCAGCAGTGTCCGCCCCGATATTCCCAAAGATGCCCTGATTTCCCCCGATGAAATCGCCGAACTGGTAACCTACTGCGTCACCCACAAGGGCAACGCCGTAGTCGACGAATTCCGCATTCGCCGCACCGCCAGCGGCCCATGGTTTTAATCACTCAGCAAATGTCTTGTTCAGTGGTCAGACGAAATTCCAGGGTTACAAATAATATTGGGGAAATATTTCTCGACTATTTTCATCCACATATTAGCGGTCAGGCGAAAACGAGGTATATAATGGCTGGCGCATTGAGAGCACGATCGTCATAAGTTACATTTTTTGACGGTTGTCCAGCGTCAACAATAATTTCTCTTCAGCCCAAGTAAAAGCTTATGCAAAATCTCCCTATCTCTTGATAATGTAGTGGAAGACACACTTTCCTTATTACGTCGATAAAGTAGAAATTTGTTGACTTTTAAGGTCGTGATTTCATCAAGGTATTCAGCCTCAATATAATTTCTGATTTCCTGAATTTCTTTCGACTAAACTCAAGATTGGTACAGATATCCCCAAAAATCTTTCTCAAACGCGCGCACGTTCATTCCGAAAACTTGTTTGAGTTCTTATGCTTGTGAGATAGTCGCAAAATTCCTCAAGAGCAACTGAAAGAGAGATGCGATTTGAAGGGGAAGAGATTTCTTTTGGCTGGGTAGAACTGAATGGCTGGGCAACAACCCGAATATCGCAAGGGAACATTATCTCCAGACGACAGAGGAACACTTCCGCAAAGCGGTTGAAAATCAGGGGGACGAAGCGGGGTCAGACCGGGGACTGAATACTGCTGAACAGGGCAGAACCGGGCAACATACCGAAAATGATACCATGGAACTAACTGCTTGTTTTGCAGAGACTTGCAACGATTTTCAGGACGATTAAAAACCGGACAAAAACGGTCTAATACCCCCAAGGGGACTCGAAGCCCTGATACCGGGATGAGATCCCGGCGTCTTAGGCCGCTAGACGAT
>CAYVUI010000108.1:0-15090 GCA_964454745.1 uncultured Pirellulales bacterium
GAGCGTTGAGGTGCAGTATCGCGGTGAAATCGCCGAAAAGAGCGTGGACCTGGCAACGACGGAATTTTCGATTGGTCTGCTCCAGCCGCATTTTGATTCGCCAATCAATATGGTCAACGTCGGCCTGATGGCCAAAGAACGCGGCATCAGCGTCGATGAGATGAAGAACCCGGATATCAAGGACCTCGTATCGAGCTTTACCGCGAAGGTTGTGACGGATAAAGTTTCCCGTTCGATCACGGGTACGGTTTTCGGCGATCACCTGCTGCGGATTATCGACATCGATGGTTTCAAGGTCGAGATGACGCCGCTGGGTACGGTTCTGGTGATCTTTAACGATGACAAGCCTGGTGTGATTGGTTCGGTCGGTACGGTTTGCGGCAAGCACGGTATCAATATCATGACGATGGGTGTCGGCCAGAAGCCGGACATCGAAAAAGCGGTACTGGCTGTGAGCCTGGATAAGGAACCGGACGAAAAGGCGATGGCGGAACTGGCCAAGCTGGATTTTGTTAACGAGATGTATGTCTGCAAGCTGGATTAAAGGTCTTGCTGTTTCGGACGGCATTTGATCCGGACTTGATGTTTACCCATTTGCACGGACGCATGCTATGAAGCATCTTGCGCTGCCTTGCCTGGATAAGAACAGGCAATTGCGAGAGTATTTAAGGCGTTACTGTCGGCTCGAGCCGGGCCAGGTATGGCAGGACCCGGCGGGGGGGCACCGTGTCGGATGCGGAGATTGTGCCTCGCCTGAGGATGTGCGTATGCTCATGGCAGGCGACAGAGCCCAGCTTGCGATTCATGATCCGCCTTACAATCTCGCAGTATTTGAGCGTAGAAGCGTTGAGGAATTTATCGAATGGTCCAGCCGTTGGATCGATACGACCCAAAGTGTGCTTGCCGAAGACGCTAGCTTGTATATCTGGCTTGGGGCGGACCAGCAGGTTGGTTTTTCGCCGTTGGCGGATTTTATGATATTGATGCGGGGCAAAGAGGCCTTTGCGTCCCGCAGTTTTATTACGATGCGCAATCAACGAGGATATGGTACGCAGAAAAACTGGATGGCTGTTCGCCAGGAGCTGTTGTACTATACGAAGGGCAGCCCGACGTTTCACCCGGAGGCGGTGTACACGGATATCCCCAAGATTTTGCGGGGCTATTACAAAGAGGTTCGCGGTGAAGTTCAGGAGAACCAGGCCCGCGGACTCGGGCAGACGATCCGGGCCGGGAATGTCTGGGTGGATATTCAGCAGGTTTTCTACCGGATGCAGGAAAATGTCAGCGGCTGTTATGCCCAAAAGCCGCTAAAGTGCATCGACCGGATCATCGAGGCGAGCAGTGATGCCGGCGGCATCGTGATCGACTTTTTCGGGCATTCCGGAACGACGCTTCTGGCCAGTGAAATAAGCAACAGGATTTGTTTCACGATGGATGTGGACCCTGTTTACTGTGAAATCATGATTCGCCGGCTGGAAAAATACCGGGAAAACGGCCTGACCGGATGGCAAAACAGCAATGCCTTTGAGGCGGAAATTGAACAGGATGAAACGCTTGCGGAAATGCTGGAAGGAAATTTAAAACAAACACGTGAAATCGCCGGGAATCTGGTTTAGGATATCGGATATGGTGAAACGTAAAAACAAGGAAGTAGAAGGTCAAATGGATTTGTTCTCAGGGGATGAGAGTGTGGCCAAAAAAAAGACAGTAAAAAAGAAGACGAAAGCGGCGGCGGCAAAGAAAAAGACGGTCAAAAAGGCGACAAAGAAGACCGTAAAAAAGACAGCGAAAAAGACCGCTAAGAAAACGGCAAAAAAGACAACGAAGAAAAAGAAAGCACCTCGTACTCAACCGGACGAGGCTGTCGAGGAAGCGATCGAAGAAACGCCGCCGCAGGTGAAAAAACGGAGCAAAAAACGAGGCAAGGCGGCGACCGCCGAATCCATGGCAGCCCGTCAGCGGGATATCAGCGTCAGTGAATTTTTCGCAAAGAACCGTCATCTGCTGGGTTTTGACAATCCGCGAAAGGCCCTGCTCACGGCGGTAAAAGAGGCGGTGGACAACGCCCTCGATGCCTGTGAGGATGCGCACATCCTGCCCAACCTGGTGATCTCGATCAAAGCGGTCCCGAATTCCGAGAATAAATTCTGGCTCAATGTGACAGATAATGGCCCCGGTATTGTGAAGAAACAGGTACCGAATATTTTTGCCAAGCTGCTGTACGGCAGTAAGTTCCATACTCTCAAGATGAGCCGCGGCCAGCAGGGGATTGGCATCAGCGCGGCGGGGATGTACGGGCTGCTGACAACCGGTGAGCCGGTGCAGATTATTACCCGTACGGACAAAAGCAAACCGGCGTCGCATTATCATGTGCAAATCGATACGACGAAAAATCAGCCCGAAGTGGTGCTTGATGAAGAATGCGAATTTGTCAACGACACGGGGACGAGCGTGACGATCATCATGGAAGGGCGCTACCAGAAGGGCCGCCAGAGTGTGGATGAATACATTGAAGAAACGGCAATGGCCAATCCGCATGCGACGATCATTTACAATTCCCCCGATGGTGCGAGCAGTGAATACAAGCGGCAAAGCGAGGATTTGCCGTTTATTCCCGTTGAGATCAAGCCGCATCCGTACGGCGTGGAGCTTGGGGTACTCTTTAAACTCGCCCGTATCAGCAAGAGCAAAACGCTGAGCGAATTTTTGCGACAGGAGTTTTCACGGGTTAGCCCGCGGCTGGCGGCGGAAATCTGCAAGACGGCGAAGCTGTCTTCACGGCTGCGCGTGAAAAATATCACGCTCAAAGAGGCTGAAAAGCTGCATGAGTCTATCAATAAGACCAAGATCATGGCCCCGCCTACGGACTGTATCGGTCCGATCGGTGAAGAGAAACTCGAAGAAGGCCTGCGCCGCGTGGTCGATGCGGACTTTTATGTCACCTGTACCCGCCGGCCCAGTGTCTATCGCGGCAATCCGTTCCTGGTGGAGGCGGCACTGGCATATGGCTTTAAGAGCAGCGGCGGCGGGAATGGGAGCGACAATGACGACAAGGAACCGCTGATGAAGATTACCCGGATTGCCAATCGTGTTCCGCTTTTGTATCAGCAGTCGGCCTGTGCGATTTATAAGGGGATCGTCGAGACGAACTGGCGCAATTACGGGCTTACGCAGGGGCGCGGGGCTCTTCCCAGCGGCCAACTGATGCTGATGGTGCATATCGCGTCGGTGTGGGTGCCGTTTACCTCGGAGAGCAAAGAGGCGATTGCGCATTACCCGGAGATCATCAAGGAGATCAAGCTGGCGGTGCAGGAATGCGGGCGAAAGCTGGGTATGCATGTCCGGCGGCAAAAGCGGATTCGCGATGAAATGGTCAAACGCAGCTACATTGAGACCTACCTTCCGCATATCGGCGAGGCGCTGCGGGATATCCTGACGCTCAAAGATAACCAGGTTGAGAAGGTGGTTACCAGCCTCAAGGGTACCCTGGAACGGACACGAAAACTGTAAGCATAAATTGTCGGCAGAGAGGTGAGGTGTATAAATGGCGGAATTGATTATCAGTATCAGCGGAATGCGGGGGATTATTGGTGAAAACCTGTCGCCGATGATCGCCGCCGAGTACGGTGCGGCATTTGGTACGTTTCTGCGGAGGCGGTTTTCCGGGACGGGCACCCTTACGGTGGCCCTCGGTCGGGATTCACGGCCTTCCGGGCAAATGCTGACCTGGGCAGTGGGCTCGGGTCTTTGTGCGGCGGGTGTGCATGTCGTAGACCTTGGGATCGTAACGACGCCGTGTGTGGGGATCATGCTGCGGGAGCTCGGCTGTGCGGGCGGAGTGGTGATTACGGCCTCGCATAACCCGGTGGAATATAACGGCATCAAGCTGTTGATGGATAATGGGATTGCCCCGGCACCGGAAACGGCGGCAGAGATTCGGCAGATGTATTTCGATAAGGATATCGACCTGATGGATTCGCTCCAGTGCGGGCAGTGCTGTTTTGAGCCGCGGACCGATGAAGTGCATATCGAAAAGGTGCTTTCGCTGGTGGATACGGATTTGATCGCGTCGAAGAAGTTTAAGGTCGTACTCGACAGTGTCAACGGCGCCGGCGGGCGGATCGGGGTTAAATTGCTCGAAACGCTCGGCTGTGAGGTGCACGCGATGAATTATGAGGCGACGGGTAAGTTTGCTCATACGCCCGAGCCGACGAAGGAGAACCTGAAGGACCTGTGCAAGACGGTGGGCCATGAGTCCGCTGTGGTTGGGTTTGCCCAGGATCCGGACGCGGACCGTGTCGCGGTGGTCGATGAAAACGGAACCTATATCGGTGAGGAGTATTCCCTGGCGATGGCGGTGCAGTATGTGCTATCCAAGGAGGGGCCCGAGAAAGCCGCCGCGAATTTGAGTACCTCGCGTATGGTCGATGATGTGGCAAAGCGTTTTGGCGGTTCGGTCATTCGTACGCCGGTTGGCGAAGCGAATGTCGCCAAGGCGATGATCGAAAACGGATGCACTATTGGCGGTGAGGGCAATGGCGGTGTGATCGACCTGCGTGTAGGGCCGGTTCGTGACAGTTTGGTCGGGATGGCGCTGATCCTGCAATTGATGGCTGAGACGGACAAGACCGTAAGCGAGCTGGTCAAAGAGATCGGCGGTTATACGATGGTCAAGACCAAAGTGGGGGCGGATAAGCAGCAGGCTGCCCAAATCATCGAGAAGGTCAAGCAGAAGTTCCCCGGGGCAAAGGTGGACGAGAGTGACGGGGCCCGGTTTGATTTTGAGGATGGCTGGGTGCATGTCCGCACGAGCAATACTGAGCCGGTGATGCGGATTATCGTTGAAACGGTGGATGAAGCCGGGGCGAAGCGATATCTTGACGCGGTCAATGCGATACGGGACGAGATTTTGAATTGACAGTCGATGAGAAAAATGTTGCGGCAAGGCGGGAGATTGCCCGTGTGACACGCATGGGGGTATACGGCAACTTTGCGCTTTCCCTGGTGAAACTGGGTATCGGGATGTGGGCCGGGTCAATGTCGCTGGTGGCCGACGGGGTACATTCGATTTCGGATTTGTTTTCGGATTTTGCCGTGTTTATCGGGATGCATTTCGGGGCAAAAGAGCCTGACAGCGAGCATCCATACGGGCATGGGCGTTTCGAGAGTTTTGCGACATTGGTGGTTTCGCTGATTTTGATCGTGGCCGGTTCGATGTTGATTTATAAATCGGCCGGGCAGATCGCCCGAATTCGTCACGGGCTTTCCGAGGTCGTTGTGCCGGGAGGCTGGGTGCTGGCTGCGGCCGTTTTGTCAATTGCGGTAAAGGAGTTTTTGTACCAGGTAACGCGGCGATGGGCGGTTCGGCTGCACAGCAGCATGCTGTATGCAAATGCGTGGCACCATCGAAGCGACGCAATCAGCTCGGTAGCGGTCGTAGTGGGCTTTTTCGCACAGCGAATGGGATATGTGTATGGTGACCACCTGGCGGCGATTGCGGTGGGCCTTCTGATTATCCTGGTGGGGGTACGGATTATGGGCGGCTGTATCCGGGAATTTTCCGAGAGCCAGGCGGACGGCCAGACGCTGGAGCTGATCCGTGAAATTATCAGCGAGGAAAAGCGGATTCAAAGCTGGCATCGACTAAGGACACGGATCGCGGGTCGGGAGGTTTTTATGGACCTGCATATCCTGGTTGATCCCGAGCTGAATATCTGCCAGGCTCATGAGATTTGCGAAACCCTCGAAAACACGCTGCACGACAAGGTGCCCCGGCCGATGAATATTATGGTTCACATCGAGCCGGACCTGCCTGACCTTCGCAAAGAGGAGTGAGTGTCCATTGATCCCCGGCATTGCGGGTAAGCCGGCAGGGGCCGTTCAGGATTTTTCCTTCGCATACAAACCGAATGTTCTGTTCTGATTTCTCAAGGATGGTGCAGTTTCCGCGGTCGATTCGTGCGACCGAAGCGGTATTTTTTTGCACCGGGCCTTCATAGTCGAGAAACCGGATCGGGTGGTCCTGGATTTGTTGGGCTATGGTGGTTTGGGTGATTTTTGCGGATTGGGGGATTTCGATTCGCCAGGTTAACAGTTTGTCCTGGTGTTCGAGCATGAGATCCCAGTGCGGGCCGTCGGGAGTTTTATGCTCAAGAATGACGAATAATCCAGACATTATCACCTGTAATTCTGTTTATTCCGCCTGAAGAGCGGTAATTGCCACCGCGCCTACTACATCCTCGGCGGAGCAGCCGCGGGAGAGGTCATTTACCGGCTTGGCCATGCCCTGGAGGATCGGACCGTAGGCCTCCGCGCCGGCCAGCCGCTGAGTCGCTTTGTAGCAGATGTTGCCTACGCCCAGGTCCGGGAAGATGAAGATATTGGCATTGCCCTCGAGAGGGGAATCGGGGCATTTACTTTTCGCGACTTCCGGAACATAAGCCGCGTCAAACTGCAGTTCGCCGTCGATAATGACGTCTTTTAGGTTCATTTCGGCGATTTTGTCTTTCGCAATTGCCGTTGCTTCGATCACCTTTTTCGTGGCCTCGCTTTTGGCGGAACCCTTGGTCGAGTAGCTCAGCATCCCGATCCGGGTGGGGAAACCGAACGAAATCGCGGTCATCGCGGTCGAAACGGCAATGTCGGCAAGCTGGTGGGCGTCCGGGTTTTCCAGCAGTCCGCAATCTGCAAAAAGCAGGGTTTTGTCCGGCCAGCACATAAAGAACATGCTGGAGATGGTCTTGATCGGGCCGGCACTCTTGATCACCTGCAGGGCAGGGCGGAGCGTATCGCCCGTGGCATGGCACGCCCCGGCGACCAGACCGTCCGCATCGCCGGCTTTTAGCATCATGGTTCCGAAGTAGATCTCATCTTCTATAATTTTGTGGGCCTTTTCTTCGGTTATCCCTTTATGTTTGCGTAATTCATAGAACATCGCGGCGTATTGATTTTTGTGATCCGAGCTTTTCGGATCCAGTATTGTGATTTTACCCGGGTCCCCGCCTGCGGCCTTGATTTTTTCGGCGGTTTCATCGACCGGGCCCAGAATGGTAAGCCTGGCGATGTTTTTTTCGATGATCGGGGCGACAGCTTCCTGGATTCTTGGATCGTTGCCTTCCGGCAGCACGATGTGTTTGTTCATTTGGGCGGCTTTGGCGAGGGTTTTGTCAATAAAGCTCATCGGATTCGATTCCACAAAAATTATCGTTTTCACAATGTTGACCAGTGTCCGTATTATTACTGAATTGCTGGAAAGGTCAAATTCAAACCCGAAAAAAAGTACAAACCTGTTCGTTGGTTTTCGTTTGTGGGTTTTTTTGCGGATTATCTGCTATATTCATACCCATTCAATATGAAATAGAGGGGGTGGCTGTTATCGAGAAGCAACGCTGAAAATAGAGTATTTTGACGAGGATCGCTTTTGATTCCGCGATGGGGCTGGTCTTTTACGTTCAAAGCAATTATTCAGGTTCGAGGATGAGGATGGCCAGGGGGGGCAATGTCAGGTGGATGGTGAAGTCGAACCGGCCGTAAAAAGAAGCCGGGGCGGCCTCGACGCTGCCCATATTGCCGTGTCCGCTGCCGCCGAATTCTTTGGCGTCGCTGTTGAGTCGTTCTTTCCAGATGCCCTCGCAGGGTACGCCCACGCGATAATTATAACGGGGTACGGGGGTAAAGTTGCACACGATGACGACCGGGCGGCTTCCATCCTTTCTTTTGCGAATGAAGCTGATGATACTTTGTTCATGGTCGTGAAAATCGATCCATTCGAAGCCGTCGGAGTCGTAATCCGTCTCGTAGAGTGAGGGTGTGTTTTGGTAAAAGCGGTTTACATCACAAACCCAGGAACGCATTTGGGCGTTGGGTTCCTGATCGAGCAGTTCCCATTTGAGCTGGCTGTCATGGTCCCACTCGCGGTCCTGGGCGAATTCACCGCCCATGAAAAGGAGCTTGCGGCCGGGCGAGGTGAACATATAGCCGAACAGGAGGCGGAGATTGGCGAATTTTTGCCATGGATCGCCGGGCATTTTTTCATAAAGTGAACCCTTGCCGTATACGATCTCATCGTGGGAGAGCGGGAGCATAAAGTTCTCGTTGAAGGCGTACCAGATCGGAAACGTCAGTTTTTCCTGGAGGTATTGTCGGTATACGCAGTCGCTGGAGAAATACTCGAGCGAGTCGTGCATCCATCCCATGTTCCACTTGATATCGAAACCGAGGCCGCCGGCCTGGGCCGAACGGGTGACCATCGGCCAGGAGGTGGATTCTTCCGCGATGGTCAGGGCATGGGGGAATTCCTGATGAATCTGTTCATTCAAACGCCGAAGAAAATCAATGGCTTCGAGGTTTTCGCGTCCGCCCTTGCGGTTGGGAATCCATTCACCCTGCTTACGGGAATAGTCAAGGTAGAGCATGGACGCGACGGCATCCACCCGCAGGGCGTCGATGTGATATTTGTCCAGCCAGAACATGGCGCTGCTGATCAGGAAGCTTCGCACCTCGTTGCGGCCGTAGTTGAAGATATTGCTTTTCCAGTCAGGGTGGAAGCCCAGTCGCGGGTCGGCGTGTTCGTAGAGGTGCGTGCCGTCGAAATAGCCCAGTCCGTACTCATCGGTGGGAAAATGGGAAGGGACCCAGTCCAAAATGACCCCGATGCCGTTCTGATGAAGATGATCGACGAGGTACATGAAATCCTGGCAGTTTCCGTAGCGGCAGGTCGGGGCGAAGTAGCCGACTGTCTGGTAGCCCCAGGAACCGTAAAAGGGGTGCTCCATGACGGGCAGAAGCTCAACATGGGTAAATCCCATGTCCTTAACATAGCTGCACAGTTCGTGGGCAATTTGGCGGTAATTCATGAAACCCCCGGGCGACTGAGGGTCTCGCTTCCAGGAGCCGAGGTGGACCTCGTAAACGCTCATTGGCTGGGTGTCCGGGGTTTTGCGCTGGGCCATCCAGTCGGCGTCGTTCCATGTGTATTCGAGATCCCAGATGATCGAGGCGGTATTGGGCGGCAGTTCCCAGAGGGTGCTGTAGGGGTCGCCCTTGTCCACGGTATAGCCGTTGCTGGAAACGAGGTGGTACTTGTAGAGCTTACCGTTTTCGAGGCCTTCGATGAAGCCTTCCCAAATCCCGGAAGAGTCCGGGCGTGCAACGAGCGGATGTGATTGGGGATTCCAGTCATTGAAATTGCCGATTACGGACATATATTTTGCGTTCGGAGCCCATACGGCAAAGCGAACCCCGGGCTTTTGATCCCGGATATCGAGATGGGCGCCCAGCTTGTCATAAAGCTGAAAGTGGCTTCCCTCACGGAAGAGGTAGATGTCATGATCGGTGATAGCTTTTGCCGTTGTCTGTCTGTTTTTTCTGGATTCCATAGTTTCCCTGTAGTTTTATAAATGATCGGGTTGCTTCTTGACCAGGTCCCCGATGCCGCGCAGCGGAATTATGATCCACTCAGGCCGGTTGTTGAGTTCATATCCGAGTTCATACACTGCCTTTTCGAGCAGGAAGGTTTCGAGCAGGATCGCGAAGGTTTCTTCGTCCGCGGGCAGCATGCCTGGATGTTTGATGGACTTACGGTAGTGGTACAGGAAGGTTCCGCTGATATTGAGGTACCACAAGTCGGCCCAGAAATATAGCTGTTCGGGGTCGATTCCCTGCTTTTGCATTTGCTGGAAGATGCAGCTGTAGGCGGCGTAGTGGAAGGAGCGAATCATCCCGGCTACATCGCGAAGCGGGGAATACTTCAGCCTGCGTTCACTGATGGTGCGTGCGGGTTCCCCTTCGAAATCGATGAAAATGAAATCTTTACCGGTATGGAGGACCTGGCCGAGGTGGAGGTCGCCGTGGATACGGATTTTGAGGGCGTCCATCTTTTTTTCGGTTATGCGGCGTACATTGGCCAGTATGTTTCGTTTGGAGCTGATCAGCAGATCCACGTCGTCTGCCAGTTCTTCCGGAAGCTGTTTTCTGCGGGCATTTAGATCAGAAAATCCCTGGATGGTCTGACTGCGAATCGACTGGTAAAGAGATTTTTGATACAGCAGCGAAAAAGATTCGGGGCGGGTGTCGCGATTGGCCTTGAGCGAGGCGAGGGCTTCATGCATCTGCGCGGTGCGTTCGCCCAGCAGGGCGGCCTTGTCGAGATAAACGCTGTTTAGAGTATCGCGAAGTTCGAGGGAGATATCGTCTGGAACGACGTCCATGAGGGAGCGGGGTTGGGCCGGTTCGGGTGCGGCGGATTCTTTTTCCAGGAGGGCCTGGTGATAGTAGCGTTCGAGCGAATCGATCGTGTAGTCCCATGCGTTTGACTCACTGGGTACCCATTCGAGCAAGACGCCGATGTTGATATCCGGTTTGCCAGAACGATACCACTCGAGAGCCCCGGCATAGTCCGAGAGGTTTTCGAAGCGGGTCTTTTCCGTGAGGTGCTCCGAGAGTTCGACATCAGGGTTGAGTCCTTCGTCCAGGCGGCGGTAGAGCTTGAGGAAGAACGTGTCCTTGAATATGATGGAGCTGTTGCTCTGCTCTGCTTTGAGCAGTTCGGAAGGGATCGGCAGTGAATTGCCGTTGAGTATCTTTTTGAAATGCCGTCCGCGGCGTGCCTGGAGGGGACGGTTTCTGCGGTTTCGTCCGGAGGCGAACAATTGGAGCAGGTGTTCGCCGAAAGCAGGGGTTATGATTGATTCATAGAGTAACCCCTCGGTTTTTTTGAGCTTCATCGAAGCGACGACGTATGCAGGGTAGTCGGAGAGAATGGCATGGCATTCCTGGCCGGTGCAGAAGCTTAGCGGCAGGAAATACATTTGCCGCGGTCCGTTTCGGAAGGTGACCTGTATGAGCAGGAGGTGAGCTTTTTCTTCGCCGAGTGTCAGGGTGTCGTAATCGAGCAGTGTGACCCTGCGAATGCTTTTGCCCTTGCCGGCAAACCAGCGGCAGTTGGGCAGATACTGTCTAAGTACCGCGGCAAGAGGTTCTGGCATGCCATCCCGGAAGAGCTGATCCCAGGTGACAGACAGGTCGAGGCGGGCGGGGGCCTCGTCCTCGGAACGCTGCTGGGCCTGGGGTTTGAGACTGAACCAGAAAAAGGTATGCGGGCTTAGGGTCAGCAGGTAAGGGTTGTCTCCGATCAGGGGGAATTCATTGCCACTGAAGAGTTCTTCGACGCTGTGGCCGGTGTAGTCCTCAAGCGGCAGGTTGGCCGCTTGGCAGTAACGTGAGAGGTTGGCGACGACCAGGATGACCTCATCGCCATGTTTGCGGAGAAAGGACAGTACCTTGGGGTTGTCAGAGTTGACGAATTCGATGCTGCCGCGGCCGAAGGCCTGGTAACGCTTTCGGATCGCGATAATGCGGCGTATGAACCACAGCATGGAGGAAAAATTGAGGTCCTGGTTTTCTACATTGACCGTGGAGAAATGATAGGCTGAGTCGATGATGACCGGCAGGTAAAGCCGCTGGGCGTTGGCCCTGGAAAAGCCGGCATTTCGGTCCGAACTCCACTGCATCGGGGTTCGGACGCCGTCGCGGTCACCGAGATAGTAATTATCGCCCATGCCGATCTCATCACCGTAATAGATGATCGGCGTGCCGGGCAGCGAGAAGAGCAAGCTGTTGAGCAGTTCGATCCGTCTGCGGTTGTTGTCCATCAGGGGAGCAAGCCGCCGCCGTATGCCGATATTGATCCGGGCCCGCGGATCCTGGGCGTACGCCTTGTACATATAGTCACGCTCCTCGTCGGTGACCATTTCGAGGGTCAACTCGTCGTGGTTTCTCAGGAACATGGCCCACTGGCAGGAAGGGGGGATGTCCATGCTCTGTTCGAGCATGTCGATGATGGGAAAACGGTCTTCCATCCGCACGGCCATAAACAGCCGCGGCATGACGGGGAAGTGAAAGGCCATGTGGCATTCGTCGCCATCTCCGAAGTAGCGTGAGGCGTCCTCGGGCCACTGGTTGGCTTCGGCCAGGAGCATTTTGTCGGTGTGGTTACGGTCGATATGCTTTCGCAGTCTTTGAAGGAACTCGTGTGTCTCGGGGAGGTTTTCGCAATTGGTGCCTTCGCGCTCGAAAAGGTAGGGGATTGCGTCGAGACGCAGGCCGTCTACGCCGAGATTGAGCCAGAAATCGACCGCACGCATGATTTCTTTCTGGACGCGGGGATTGTCATAATTGAGGTCGGGCTGGTGACTGTAAAATCGATGCCAGTAATACGCCTGGGCCTGGGAGTCCCAGGTCCAGTTCGAGCTTTCAAAATCGGTAAAGATGATCCGCACGTCCTGGTACTTTTCGGAGCTGTCGCTCCAGACGTAAAAATCCCTGGCGGCGGTGCCTGGCCGGGCGTTTCGGGCCCGCTGGAACCATTTGTGCTGATCCGAGGTGTGATTGATGACCAGTTCGGTAATGACGCGGATGTCTCGCTTGTGGGCTTCGCGAAGGAGCCGCTTGAAGTCGCTCATCGTTCCGTAATCGGGATTGACACTGTAGTAATCCGAGATGTCGTACCCGTCATCGAGCAGCGGGGAGGGGTAAAAGGGCAGCAGCCACACCGCGGTTACGCCCAGATCGCGAATGTAATCAAGTTTTTGGGTCAGTCCGCGCAGGTCGCCGATTCCGTCGCTGTTGCTGTCGAAAAAGGACTTGACATGGACCTCATAAATAATGGCGTCTTTATACCAATCAGGATTTCGTTTCGTATCAGTCATTGCGTTTACATGAAATAATCAAAGTCGTTTTCCCGTTTCATACGTTTGCTGACCTTGAGAATGTGTGCCGGCAGGACAAGCGGGTCGAGCTGGACATAATTCCATTCTCCCTGCCAGATATATTTCCCGCCGCCGATCAGGTCGTGCATGAGGTACGACCGGCGATCCGGGATTTCCAGCTTTTCGATCGGCATCTGGATCCACCCGGACTGCTTGTGATGCGGGTCGAGATTTACAATCATTACCGTGATGTTGTCGCCGGCAGCGTTGACTTTCGCATAGGCCATCAACATTTCGTTATCGGTTTCGAGGAATCGGATATCGCGGGTCTGCCGCAGCGATTCGTTCTCCCGGCGTATCCGGTTGACCCGCTCGATGACGGGTCGGATATTCCCCCGGCGGTCGCGGTCCCAGTCTTTGAGCTCGTATTTTTCGGAATCGAGGTATTCTTCTTTGCCTTCGAGGGCCCCGGCCTCGCAGAGTTCAAACGCCGGGCCGTAGATGCCGTAACTGGATGAAAGCGTGGCCGCGAGGACCAGGCGGATAATGAACCCGGCCCGTCCGCCGTACTGGAGAAATTCGGGCAGGATATCGGGGGTGTTGGGCCAGAAATTGGGCCGCATATACTCGCCCAGGTCGGTTTCGGTAAGCTGGCGGATGTATTCCTGCAGTTCCCAGCGGGTGTTTCGCCATGTAAAATAGGTGTAGGACTGGGTAAAACCCGCTTTGGCCAGGCGTGCCATGACTTTGGGACGGGTAAAGGCCTCGGCCAGGAAGATCACATCGGGCCAGCGGGAGTGAATCCGGTCGATCAGCCACTGCCAGAAATTCAGGGACTTGGTGTGCGGATTATCCACGCGGAAGATACGTATGCCCTGTTCGATCCAGTATTCGACTACGGCCGCCAACTCGTTCCAGAGGGCCTGGTGATCATCCGTTTCGAAATTGAGCGGGAGGATGTCCTCGTATTTCTTGGGCGGGTTTTCTGCGTATTGAACGGTTCCATCGGGCCGCCAGCGAAACCACTGGGGATGTTCGCGAACCCAGGGATGGTCCGGGGAGCACTGGAAGGCGATATCCATCGCGATTTCGATTCCGTGTTTACCGGCTTGCTCGATGAGGCTGTGAAAATCTTTGAGGGTTCCGAGCTCGGGATGGATGGCCGTATGTCCACCCTCGCGGGCACCGATCGCCCAGGGGCTGCCGGGATCGTCTTTTGTGCATTTGGGATTGTTGTTTCTTCCCTTTCGGTTCGTGCGTCCGATTGGGTGAATTGGCGGAAGGTAGAGCACGTCAAATCCGAGTTTTTGGATTTCCGGCAGATACTGTGCGCAGTCGGCGAAGGTGCCGTGAGTGTCTTTTTTGCTGCACGAACGGGGAAACAGCTCATACCATGTACTGTAGAGTGCCTTTGGCCGGTCCACGTGGACCTTCAGTTCTCTCTCATACGTGACCACTTGCCAGGGGCAGGGGTGATTTCGCATCAGCAGGCCGAGTTGTTCGTCCTGGGCGACCCGGATCGCTTCATACACATCCGGTGCGGCTTTGAGTTCTTTTTGAAAGGCGGTGAGTTTTTTAGCCTGGGTTTTGCTGGCACGTTCGGCGGCCTGGCCGATCATTTCAATGCCTATTTGAATCTCGAGGGAGATATCCTGTTCGGCGCGATGTTTTTTGGCCAGGTCCTGCCGCCAGGTTTCAAAATGATTGATCCATGCTCTTGCGCAGTAAGAATACGCTCCCAGTTTGTTGACTTCGAAAAAGGCCAGCCAGCGGTCATTCACATCATGAATTAAGGGTACGGTTTGCCATTTTTTTGCATTTTCCTCCCGGTAGAGCAGGTCAGCACTGATCCGGTCGTGTCCGTCTGCAAAAATGTGTGCCTGGACCCGGACCTGATCGCCGGTGATTCGCTTGATTGGAAATTTTCCGCAGTTGATCTCGGGAAGGAGCTTTTCGATTACGACCCGGCTTCTTGCATTATTTTGTGGCTGGTTTTTCATAGCTGCATCACAATATTGTCAGTTTTCTTTCGGATTTACCTCTCCCTACGCCAGCGGCATTGATTTGGGCTATCTTTTTTTGGATTGTATATTTTTACACTGCTATTGTCCATATTTTTCGAAACGCGTGCATCAGGGATTTCCTTATATTCGTTCGGGAGAAACCTGATGCCGTTTTACATGCCGCTCTATATAGTCCCGCTGACAGTACAAAAAAACAAGATTCTTTTTTACTTCATTAAAAATATAGTCAATTTTCATGGATTGCGTTAAGATGGGTGACTTTGGTGAAGTAGGGTGGCGAGATGGAAGCAGACAGGTTAAAAAATTTGTAACCGTTCACAGGGCGTGAATGTGGATTATGGCCCCAATAATGTAGGAAA
>CAYVUI010000109.1:0-4710 GCA_964454745.1 uncultured Pirellulales bacterium
CCGCCTGAGAAACTCAGTAAAATAGAAATTAGGGCTTATTCAGCAAGCCCTAATTTATGATAAAGAAAAATGGATTCCAATTTCAGAAACAGCTGTAGGCAAGCACCTCAAAATTAATTGTGACAACAATAATATATATATACCTGAAGAAGAAAGTATTTATATAGAATGATCTATACTTTCAAGCAATTCCTTAATTTTCACCGCCGCGGGTTTGAGGTTCCCGTCAAAATCAATGATCGAGGTATTGGCCGTGCAGGGGAATGAATCATGGCCCATCCAGAGCAGAAAACCTCCGCATTCCGGGAAACGGCGGATACAGTTTGAAACGGCAATAGCAAGAATATCTTCCTGTCTCTTGCCACCCCAGGCGACATACTGTGCAAGTGTCTCAGGTTCGCTACCGTTTTCAGCGATGTAGTGCTCGAGTTCGAGCCACCAGCCGGTGCGCGACCAAAGCGGATTCTGTACGCTGATGGGCAGGATGGGGGCATTGCCGGCATATTTTTCGATCAGTCCAACGGGTGATGGACCGGGGGCTCCCATCTCGGAGCGGAACAACGAATCATCATTTTTCCAGTAGCGGAGAAAAGCATCATCCAGGGTGCCCTTGTGTTTCCACGGGCCGTGGATATCCCAATGTTGGTTTTGCCCGTATTTTTCCGGATCAGCCATAAAGGACGGACCCGAGGGCGAAGTAGGGACAAAGCGGGTGCCCGGATCAAGCTGGCGAATAATATCCCCGGTTCTTTTCAGGATCGGATGCGTTGCTTCAGTCAGCGGAACGGCTTTTGTGTCTGTCAGTTCGTTCCCGCCGCTGTAGAGCAGCAGCGATGGGTGATAATGCAGGCGGTGGATATACGAGGTCACAATCTCGCCGAAACGGCTGATGTATTCGTCATCATCAGGAGGCAGATTCTCAAACCCGGACGAGCAAAGCGGAAATTCCTGCCAGACAAGCAGGCCCAGGCGGTCGCACTGGTCGTAAAAGGTCTGCTTCTCGATCGAGGCCCCGCCCCAGACGCGGAGCAGGTTCATTTTCAAATCTTTATACGTCTCCAACCGCTGGACGTAATCCGCTTGACTTACATCGGCGGTATTAGGACGAATCGGCGTCCAATTCACCCCGCACAGAAAAACCTCGCTGCCGTTGACATGGCACACCCAGGGGTCGGCATTTTCGCGCCCGGGAGCGTGTTCAAAGCGGATGTTTTTAAAGCCGAGCGTTCGCTTTACAGCCTGGATTGGATTACCTGCAGGATCCTTAACAGTGATCGAAAAGTCATACAATTTCTGCGGCCCCATGCGGTTGGGCCACCAGGGCAAGACCTGCAGGTCAGCAATGTTGATCGATTTTTCGCTGGCAAATTCGGGGATAGTCAAGGTCTGCTCATGCACGGTCTTGTTGGTATCGGGATCAGTAAGAGCAAGGTTTACCGAAAACGCCGCTGGATCGGTTTCCGCATCGTTGTGGTTAATCTTACAACCAATGGTAAGGCTGCCGGTTCTGGTTTCAAGATCCAGATGGGGGCGCGTGATGATCCCGATTAGCTCAACAGGCGGCACCTCTTCTATATATACTGGACCGGTAATTCCGACCTGTACGACTCGTGAGGTCCAGTCCCATCCGTAATAAAAGCGTGGCTTGAAGTCTCGGCATCTGGACGTCCAGCCGAACTGGCCCAGCCACCGCGGCGGGCAGTAAAAAAGAATGCTCAGCGTATGTTCCGCCCTGCCGCCAAGGCCGTTCAGCGCTACGGTGTGAGGGACATGGGCATTGTCAAATTCGTAAATGGTTTGCCCGTCGAGCATGATCTGCCCGGCATGATCGAGCCCTTCGAGAACCAGGCGATATTGTTTGTTCGGATCAAATGAATCAGCGGGCATACGAACCTCAAAGTTCCAGTGGCGGTTTTCGATCCACTCGCACTGGCGGGAATTGAGCCCATAATTCCAGTCCGGGATGATCCCCGCATCCCGCAGGGCCGCCTGAACGCTGCCGGGCACTGTGACCGGTACAGGGCCGGAGTCAGGCTTTGGCATTGCGCCGACTTCTGCACAGGGTCCGGTCTGGTATTCCCACGGCAGGTAACTGGTCAGGGTCCATTGTTGGGCTGTCAGGTCATATTCATTCATTGGATGTCTCTCATTGGTTTAGCGGATCATTCGGCCCGGCATAGAGTTGAGATTGGGAATCGAATGTCCATTCGAATTCGGAAAGGTCCGGATCGATCAGCCCGGGCGCATTGTCAACAATCGAGGTCGATGCAACCCAGTCCCTGATTCCAGAAAGTGCATCAAGGGCCTGGATGTTCTGATAGCCCAGGCAGGCCGCATATTTCAGGGCGGATTCGACGGGTAGGCCCTTTACTACCGCGGTGAGAAATCCTGCAATGGCGGCATCCCCCGCGCCTGTAGCGGAGGCAATTACCTCGACTTCAAAAGCCGGACACCACAACTGGCGGGACGCATAATTTTCGCTGTCATCGAGCCCCAGAGCCTTAATCTCTGCCAGCGGCGCGGTTTTGAGATAAAACCCCCGCGGGCCGGATTTGAGGGATACGATTTTCGCCCCTAAATCCAGGATTTCATCGGCAATGCCGGAGTAATCCTCCGGGGTCAGGTAATCGATCAGTTCCTCGTTGTTGTGTTTTTTCTTCAGGGCCAGGAACCGTTCCGGATCGAGCATATACAGCGTTTCCTCAATCGAGGGCAGGAACATATCGATATAGGGCAGGGCATTTTGCAAAATTCGCCTCCAGGGCGCCTTGCCGGAAGGTGAGACAGGGTCGGGCAGCGTAAAATCGCAGCTTGTGGTAGCCCCGGCCTCTTTTGCCTGGCGAAAGAGCAAAGCAAGCTGTTCGGTATCCTCGTAAAAGCATCGCATCAGCGTCGGATAGCCAAAATGGAAATGTCGGCATTTTGCGATGGTATCCTTGTTGAGATCCGCCGCGGTAAAACTGTCATTGGTACCGGGGTGATGCAGGAAGATGCGGTCAATATTGGGCGGTGCGATTACGATCGAGTACGAACTGTGCCCTTCAAGAACCGCAATCCCGGAGATATCTCCATGCTGTTCGAGCAAATCGGACGTAAGACGACCCAGGGTATCATCCGCAACGGAGGCAGCAAATGCGACACTAAGCCCCAGTTTCTTGCAGGTCAACCCGGTATTGGAGACCGTTCCTCCGGTCCCAAGCTGTGCCTGTTCCATATTGACCAGCTTGCCCGGCGTGAGGATTTGCTCAATTCGGGATGCAGTATTTTCCGGGAACTTTGGGATAATATCCAGGCATAAGTGCCCGGCCACCATGATGTCGTATTCGTTCGCCATTATTGACTCATTATCCAATTACAGGATTTAGATGTCTTGTATTAAATAGAGGTGAAGTATAGCCAGAAAAACAGTTGCCGTCCAATTGTAAACGTCAGAAATCCGGTAAATTCGCACAGAAATGAACTCAAAAGCTATTGATTGTGGATTTTTGTTTTTAACAGGGCTTCGATGATATGAATATCTTTCGGAATGTGAATCGCAAGAAACTCTCCATCCTCCATAACTGTATATTTATGATCCAATACGCCGTCAAACAGCAGGGATTCATTCTCAACCAAGTGATAATCCTGATCCTCAACCCTCAGGGAAAGCTTTCCTTTGAGCACATAACAAATCTCGTGGCTCTCCTCGTGCAGTTCAGGATAGTGAATGGCGGCATCCTTTTTGGCATCGATACGCAGAACCTTTGCCTTGTCGTAGATGGTCAGGGCCCAGTCATTGAGGCCAATCTTATCAGGATTCAGCTTATCGGTAATAATTTTTTCTGCGGTCCTCTTTTGTACCAGGCGTTTTTCCGCCATAGAAAGCAGCTCGGAGGATGTCACTCTTAATGCCCCAGCCAGTGCATCCAAAGTGCGCAGGGATGGGATTTTCTTGTTCGTTTCTATGGTTTCAACCGTTGGATAGGTCAAACCGGCAGAATCCGCAAGCTTTTGCAGGGTAAAATTCAGTTTCTTACGAAGCGTATTTATCACCGAAAAATCATAGTTGCTGTTCATTATCGGTCCTTTCAGGATAAATAACGAATTTGTCTAGAAAAATTTGTTATTAACTTTTTTTTATAATCGGCAATTCCATTCCAATTATCTGAATTTTTCACCCGGAAATGTTAATCCCTGTTTATTTCAGCGCTCAAACCTGGATATTTTATTTCCCAATATAAGAAATGCATTTCTTCGATAAGAATATCGCAACATTATCAATCAATTGGGCAATATAAAAGACATTTGTAAGGAGAAGAACTATGTCGTTTAAGAACATGAATCTTGGGGCTAAAATCGGAATGGGATTTGGGCTTTTGATTTTAATTGCGTGTTTCCTGGGCGGCCTGGCCGTGTATAACATGAAGCGGGTCGAGAGCAATTCCAAGATGCTCGCTCATGAATACGTCCCTGAAGTCCGCCTGGCCAACAGCGTGGAACGCACATCGATGAATATCATGTACGAAATGCGCGGCTACGGCCTCAGCGAAGAAAATCACTATTACGAATCCGCCAATGAGCACATGAAAGAGTTGAACCAGTTCCTCCAAGAATCGAATGACCTGGCGGATCAGTCTGAGCACCTGGTCAAACTCAAAGACGCGGTAGGTGAGATTGAAAGTAATGTCCAGACGTATGGCAAACTTATGCTGGAGACCAATACATCTACGG
>CAYVUI010000109.1:4720-15012 GCA_964454745.1 uncultured Pirellulales bacterium
GCGATTGCACAGGACCGCACGGTTCTTGACCATGCGGCGGCAGCCTATATGAATAACTGCAATGAGTTCCTGGCCGGGCAGAATGCAAAAATGACTCAGGAGATTGAAGAAGGTGCATCGAAAGAGGCCATGAAGGAACGGCTGGATAAGATCACCATCGTCAATGACATCATCGATGTCGGCAATGCGGCACGTGTCGCATGTTATAAGTCGCAGGCCATGCGGGATCCGAAGATTATCCGTGATGCTCAAGCGAATTTTGACGTCATGAAAAACAAGTTTAACGACCTTCGCAAGATCACCAAAGAGCAGGCGGACCATGAACGGATCGATAATACAGAAAAAGCAGCGATGGAATACAAAGATGCAATGCTGTCACTGCTTGCCAACTGGGAAAAACTCCAGCAGCTCGGAACCCAGCGAACGGAAACCGGCGGCCATGTATTAAACCTGTCTAAAGAACTGGCTATGGCCGGTGTCGGCATGACCGACGAGGTGGCCCAGGGAGCGGCAAAGGCACTTTCAATGTCATCCACAATTATGCTTGTCGGACTGGCCATTGCATTTGTACTTGGCGTGGCCGTGGCAATCTTTATTACACGCAGTATTACCAAACCGATTAACAAGATCATTGCAGACCTGACCGAAGGTTCCGAGCAGGTTGCTTCGGCATCCGGGCAGGTCAGCAGCGCATCGCAGAGCCTGGCCGAGGGCGCTACCGAGCAGGCCGCAGGCCTCGAAGAAACTTCTTCAAGCCTGGAAGAAATGGCCTCGATGACCAAGCAAAATGCAGACAACGCACAGCAGGCCAATACGCTGGCCAACGAAGCCAAGACTAGTGCAGACAACGGCACCGACTCAATGGAAAAAATGAACACGGCAATCCGTGAAATTCAGAAATCTTCGGATGAAACCGCCAAGATCATCAAGGTAATCGATGAAATCGCCTTCCAAACGAACCTGCTGGCACTGAATGCCGCAGTGGAAGCGGCTCGAGCCGGCGAGGCGGGTAAAGGCTTCGCCGTCGTTGCCGAAGAAGTACGCAACCTGGCAATGCGAAGCGCAGAAGCAGCAAAGAATACTTCCGATATGATCCAGGAGTCGGTCAAAAACTCCAACAACGGTGTCGAGATTGCGGAAGAAGTCGCAAAAGTTCTCGGAGATATCGTATCCGGTATCGGCAAAACGACTGAACTGGTCAGCGAGATCGCCAGTGCCTCGCAGGAACAGGCCCAGGGCATCGAGCAGGTCAATACCGCTGTCGCCCAGATGGATAAGGTCACTCAGCAAAACGCGGCCAATGCCGAGGAAAGTGCCAGTGCCTCGGAAGAACTCAGTGCACAAGCCGAGCAGATGAACGGCGTCGTCGGTGAACTGATTCGTTTGGTCCGTGGTGCAAAGGCAAGCCAGGGCACATCGGGCTTTTCCAGTGTGTCAGCTCGTAAACCTAAACTCCAAAAATCTGACGAGGTACTTCACAGCATCGCAAAACCACAGGCACCCAGCCGTGCAGAAAAAGATCTGCCGCTGGAAGCTTGCGATTCTGCAAATGAAGACTTTCAGTCATTTAATGGATAATAATTAATGCTCCCAATCCAATTCTACTTTTACGGGTACATGAACCCGTAACTGGGTAACTGTGTGGATATTTCATGTTCTCGGAATAAAGGCGACGGTCCCTCACCGCCGCCTTTGTTCTATTATGGATTCCTTACGGTCTCAATATGCCCGGGATCGACTGTACTTCCGCGCGAATGCGGTAATCCGGCTTGAGCGTTGTTCACATTTTCCCCGGAAACGGTCAATCGTCTTTCGCAGGGCTGGATCGTTGATAAGATTCTTTTGCTCACCGGGATCCTTTTCCAAATCAAAAAACTGCTCAAAAATCGGCTGCTGCGCGGTCAGATCGAGCACCTCATTGGGGTACCAGCCGTAATGGGGATTGTACTCCTGCGGCGGTTCGGGCCTGCCGGGATTGGGAAAGAAGCGAACATACTTGTATTTGTACGTGCGTATCGCCTCCATCAGCGGATTGTTTCGCCCGGCGTAAAGGCTCTCAAGATACACCTCCTGCCTGCGGTTATACCGTTGCTTATACAGCGGTTTAGTCAGATCGATCCCCTGCATGGTACCGGGCACATCAAGCCCAGCAAGGCCGACAATCGTCGGCGCGACATCCGTGCTGACGACAAAATCTTCCTCCACACGCCCCTTTTTGCCTGCCGGCAGCCGCGGATCGGAAATAATAAACGGAATCCGCGTGGTCAGATCGTAAAGCAGGCTCTTGCCGCCCATGCCGTATTCACCCATTAGCAGGCCGTGGTCGCTCGAATAAATAATCACGGTATTGTCATCGAGCCTGCGTTCTTTGAGCGAATCGAGCAGTGAACCCACAGCCTTATCCAGCCCGGCGATCAACTGAAAGTACCGGTAATGGTGCTCCAGGCACTTGTCCTTTTCGTAGTTATAGTCGTATGTGATCATTCGCATTTCCTGCGGCAGTACGTCCTCGGGGATATGCCGGTACGGATCAGACTCGGTCTGCCTGGGAATCCGCACATCTTCATCGCGGTACAAATCGCCGTAGATCGGGTGATCCTTGATCTTCGGATTCTCATTCGCCTTCCAGTACATCCGGCCGCCCTCCGGCACTTCCTCCATGTACATCGAACCCGAAATCGAGCCATGCGGGGCTGAGAAAGAAACCGACAGGCAAAACGGCTGATCCGACGGTGCGGCATCGAGAAACTCATCCATACAGTCCGCCATAATAGGTGTGACAATATCCGGCTCAATATCCTTGTACATTTTACAGTTTGGTTTGTTCTTTGGGAAAAACGCACCCCAGCCGTCATGACCAAGCCAGAAATCGAATTTTTCCTCTGCATGGGGTTTAAAATCGTAGTGTTCCAGGCCGAATTTGCCAATAAAGCCTGTATAATACCCTGCCTTTTGCAGGATTGCCGGGTAGGTATCCTCCCACTGCAGGTCGGACATATTATGCGGCGACGAAAAACCGACCCGGTGAGTCCGCTCGTACTGGCCGGTAAAGTAAGTGGCGCGACTCGGTGAACAGACAGGCTCAGCAATAAATGCATTGTGAAATCGCACACCGTTCTCAGCCAGCGAATCGATATTGGGCGTCTTGATAACCGGATGGCCCTCACAGCCAAGCGTCCCCGCACGCTGGTCGTCTGTCAGCAGGAAAATGATATTGGGCTTTTTCTTGTCTGCGTAAGAGCGGGCGGTTTTCTGCCCGGCAGGCAGGCACCCCCCTGTCGCGAAGGAAAGCGATGCCGCCGCAGCGGCAGTGCGAAGAAATTGACGCCGGGTAAGTTTTGATTTCATTGCTGCTCCTGTTGTTATGGTTTATTTAGCAAGATTGCCTGTAAATACAAATTTCCAGTTTACATTCACCGTTGCTTCCTTGCCGGAATGGGAAATAAATTTCGCCCCGCCCTCAATGAATTCGACCTGTTTTACCTTATCAAAGCCCTTTTCAACGGGAACCACTCCCTGGATCATCGAGATAAAGACCTGTCCGTCGCTATTTAGCTCAATTGAAGTAGGATAATTGCCTTGTTTAATTTTCTCGGTAAGTGAAGCATGGAGGCCGTCCGCGAAGTAGCTGCATGTTTCTTCCAGGCCCAGGCACCGGTTCCGGCCGTTCCAGGGGAAGCTGTGCCGCCCGCGATTGGAAATCCAAAAAACGGTATTGGGCAGCTTGGCAGCGTCTTTAAATGCAAACCAGAGGTAATTAGACTCGGTATTGACCGCAGTAGTCCACCCGGGGGTATCCGAGGGCTTTTTGAATATACACATCAGGTCCGTAAAGCCGGTCCGATTCGGATACAGCGAACAGTCCGCGAAAGCGGGATCCTTAAAAAGCGTGGGCACCTTCTCAATCGCATCAAACATCTTGCCGTAGTCGAGGTACTGGTACTCACCGATGGCCGGGTCGCCTACGACACCGGGATTGGTCATCCCGAAATCAAACGGCCCAACGGAAACTTCCAGCGCACGGTCATTTTTGGGCATGGCAAGGTTGGCATGGTGGCCGACGGGCATCTTGCCGGACATACCCTCAATGGTATGCTTCTGGTAGATATTGTTCTGCGATTCGATGATCGAGATATTCTTTGTAACCCGGCCCTTGCGGACTCGGGTGTCCATTGTCATTGTCAGGGTCTGGATATCGCCGTCTTTGCTGACATCCTCACAGGTCCAGTCGCAGGTCGCCGGTTCACCGTGCAATTCATGCTTCTCGCCCTGGTAATCTTTGGCATTCGCCCCAAAAGGCATGCAGAAAAAGTCGCCGCGAAGGGGCTGGAGAACCGGAACATCAATATCGAGATTTTCATCCTGCCAGGGGCTGATGTAAAACGGCTCGATAGGAGTACCAGTATCTTTGGCAAAAGTGACCGGCGCGATATGCCCGCCCTGGCGGGTCAGGAACAATTCCATATTCTTATTCTCAAGCACATACCCCGGCTGAGAATGCTTTGTCGCTTGAGAAGGAGCCGCGAGTGAAACAAATGACAGATTCAAAAAGTTCATAACAGCCTCCAATTATCAACGTTTTATCAATTTTGAAGGATTATACAGGAAAAAATGTGTTATGAAAATGAAAAGATCAGGATTTTCCTTATCCATGCAGGCGAGTGTAAGGTAGTATAAAGGTAGGAAATGCGTAACTTTTATTCAGGGAGACACTATGCTTAGACAAACGCGAAAAGTTGTAATTATCGGGGCCGGTTCTGTGGGAACCGCCTATGCTTTTGCCTTGATGCAAAGCGGGCTGGCCAATCATATTGTCATCGTGGACATCGACCAGGAACGTGCCCAGGGAGAAGCGATGGACCTATCCCACGGCGCAGGATTTGTACCGCCGTGTCATGTACAAAATGGAGATTTTGACGCGTGCCGGGATGCGGACCTGATCGTAATGACAGCGGGAGCCAAGCAAAAAAGCGGACAGTCCCGACTGGAACTGGTTGAGAAAAATGTGGAAATCATCCAGGATGTCTGCAAAAGAATAAATCAACATACCAGTGAGTCGGTGATGGTCATGGTCACCAATCCAGTGGATGTTCTGACCTATGCCGCAATCAAGAGCCTTAACTGGCCAAAGGGCCGTGTGATCGGTTCGGGTACAGTGCTCGATACAGCTCGATTTAAATACATGCTCAGTGAACACTGCAAAATTGATGCCCATAATGTGCATGCCTATATCCTCGGTGAACACGGAGACAGCGAAATCGCAGCCTGGAGTATGTCACACATCGCGGGGATGTCGATTACGGAATACTGCCCGAGATGCGCAAAATGCAACTACAAGGAAACCCGTGATGAAATTGCAAGCCGGGTAAAGGATTCCGCCTACCATATCATTGACTATAAGGGAGCGACATGCTGGGGGATTGGCCTGTCGCTGGTGAGAATCACTGAGGCGATTTTGCGGGACGAAAACAGCGTTCTAACCGTCTCGACTCTGCTTGACGGCGAGTATGGAATTTCGGATGTATGCCTCAGTGTTCCCTGTGTAGTCGGTAAGGATGGGGTGAATTCTATAATCGAGGCCCAGTTGCCTGAAAATGAACAGGAAGGATTAACGAAGTCCGCAGGGATTTTAAAAGACATGTTAAAACCGGTACACAAAAAGTTGTAGCGGAGAAAACCAGTGAATAGCATTTTCTCCCCGCGTTGTACTGCTTGCTTTTTTGGGACACGTAGGGTATATGTAGAGTTTGTATATTGACGATACCCCACCGGGACACAAAAAGTGTGAATGATTAGTATAAAGGTTATTTGATGAAGATTGTGATTGCGGGCCCCAAGGGGGCCGGGAAAAGTACCGTTGGCGCATGCCTGGCTGAAATCACCGGGTTGGAACTGGTTGAAACCGACCGGATGATCGAGCATTTGTATACCGAGAAAACCGGGCAGATCAAGACCTGCCGGGAGATCTATACATTCCACGGTGAGGATTATTTCCGGCTGATCGAAAAAGAAGCCGCCGCCGAGACACACGACATGGACTGGCAGCTTGTCGTGACCGGCGGTTCGATCCTGCTCGATCCCGCCAATCGCCTTGCCCTGCGGTATAACGCGATTATTGTATATCTTATGACGGAAGCAAGCGTCGCCTGGGAGCGTGCCACCGCCAATGGAATTCCCCCGTGGCTGGACGACGAAAACGGCCGGGAACGATTTGAAAAGGAGCTTGAATATCGAAACGAGGTAATCAAACCCTATGCGGACCTGGTTCTGGATTCGACGAATAATGAACCCATGCGGCTGGCAGAGGAAGTTCGCGACCTGATTGGTGTGGAATTAAGCGTCCGCAGCCATGCAGCCAACACATACGGAGATGTGATTCGAATTACAACTTTTGGCGAAAGCCACGGACCTGCCATTGGAGCAGTACTGGATGGAGTACGTCCCGGTTTACCGTTTGATATCGAGGAAATCCAGGTTCAGCTAAACCGCCGCCGTCCGGGCCAGAGCGATGTAACCACCCCGCGAAGTGAAAAAGACAAAGTGGAGGTATTTTCCGGGGTATTTGAGGGCAAAACCACCGGTGCGCCGATTGCGATGATGATCTTCAATAAAGATCAGGATTCGAGCAAATATGAAGGCATTCGGGACCTGTTTCGTCCGGGACATGCAGATTTTACCTACTATAAGAAGTACGGCATCCGAGACCATCGCGGCGGTGGGCGCAGTTCCGGCCGTGAAACGGCTGGGCGCGTGATGGGAGGCGCATGGGCACTTGGCGTACTGAAAGACCGCGGGGTGACCATACGGGCTCATGCGATCGAAATTGCCGGGATTAAAGCCGAAAAATGCGAATACGACCAGATTGAGCAAAATCCGGTCCGCTGCGCTGATCCCGATGCCGCAAAGAAAATGGAAGCCGCGATCATCGCCGCAAAGGATGATAATGACTCCGTTGGCGGGATTATCCAGTTGGAAATCAGCGGTTTACCCGCTGGACTGGGCGATCCGGTGTTTGAAAAGCTCGATTCCCGGCTGGTAAGGGCGATTATGACACTGGGCGCGGTTAAGGGAATTGAGGTAGGTGATGGATTTGCTTTGTCTAGGATGCGCGGCAGTCAATCCAACGACCAGATGGGGGATGGCGGATTTTTGACCAATCACGCTGGGGGAATATCCGGGGGGATTTCAACTGGGCAAGATGTGATCCTGAAAATTGGTGTAAAGCCGACCGCTTCTATCGCCAAAGAGCAGCAGACCATCGATATCTGGCTGCGGGACAGCAAGATTGAAACTCACGGCCGGCATGACCCGTGTATTGTTCCACGTGTAATACCGGTGATCGAGGCGATGGCAGCACTCGCGGTTCTGGACGCCTGGGAAGTGCAGGAACGGATTCAGGGGACGGATTTTGCGGGAAACACCTAATATTTAAGCATTCTTCATTATTTTTATTGAGATATTCCAATATTTTTATATTTACACTTGACTTATGATTTTATTTTCACGAAAATGAATGTGAATTCATTCACATAAACACTGAGTCATATAAAGGTAATTAAATGCAGTATATGTCTTTTTTGAAGTATAATTAAGGGCCATAAATGTCTAAATTGAGAAATGATAGAAAACTGGCCATAGAAGAACTGACCAAGCAGGCTATTTATGACGCTACGGTTGAGGTCATTACCGAGAAGGGTTTTGAGCGATTAACGATGCAGGATATCGCGAACAAGGCCCAGATCGCAACGGGCACCCTCTACAATTACTTCCGCAACAAGGAAGACCTGCTGGTCTACGTGGACCAGATGCTTCATGATTTTGTCATGAGATATGCTGACGAACTTTTCGAAGTGGAATTGGAACCGACAGCAAAACTCAAAAACTTTTCACAAAACATGTTCGATGAATGCATCAAGTATCGAATCGTGTTTGATACCATCGAGCGAATTATTGACCTTGATGAAGCAATGCTTGATGAACACGAAAATAATTATAAGCACATCATCAAATTGATTCGGGAAATCATAGAAGAAGGGATTCAGGCGGGTGTTTTTCGTAACGTAAATGCAGAAATAGTTTCCCGGATGTATTTTATGAGCATGCTGGGCATTTTTGAATCCACGGGCTGCTGCAGTGAGCAGTATATTTTTAAACTCAAAGAATCGCTTCATACCTTCTTCGATGAATACCTTTTGATGCAATAAACCGTAAATGGGGCTGGAATCTTCGCAGGAACATTTTATGAGACATTTTAATAAATACAGCATTTTCATTTTATGTGTAATCGCAGGCGGATGTGCCGTCGGGCCGGACTATGAACGCCCTGCCGTTGAACTGCCGGACGCATGGTCGGCTTATACAGCTTCGGGTACGAGCGATGCCAATGAATTAACCGGCTGGTGGGAACAATTCAATGATCCCGTATTGGATGAGTTGATGATCCTTGCCTGGCAAAACAGCCCGACGCTTGAACAGGCCTACTTTCGAGTTCTTGAATCCAAGGCCCGGCGCGACCAGGCGGCGGGTGTATACTGGCCGGACGCTGACGGCACGGGTAGTTACCGCCGCAGCCGTACGAGTGAAAACAGCTATGAAGGACAATTTGCCCCCAGCAGTGATGCGTTTAATACCTATTCTGTGGGTGTGGAAGCTGCCTGGGAGATCGATCTTTTCGGCCGGATTTCCCGTTCGGTGGAATCTGCCCAGTACCAGTTTGAAGCAAATATCGAGGATTACAGGGGCGTTTTGGTTGCCCTGTATTCCGAGGTGGCACGCAATTATGTGGATGTGCGAACGGCGCAGGCACGAATTGATTTCGCACATAAAAACCTCTCCATCCAGCGGGAAACCCTCGAACTGACAGAGAGCCGCTATGACGCGGGCATCGCACCGCGGCTGGACGTGGAGCAGGCGAAAACCAACCTTGCAAATACGGAATCGGAAATCCCGATGCTGCGAAAGGCCGAGGCAGCAGGCATCCATCGCCTGGCAGCACTTACGGGACGGTATCCATCAACACTTGGGATAGATTTAAAGTCTTCGGGGGCAATCCCCTCGATCTCCGTTGCCCTGCCGGATGCCATTCCCGGCGATGTGTTGCGGCAGCGTCCCGATGTCCGTAAAGCGGAACGGCTGCTGGCGGCGCAGGTCGCCCAAATCGGATACGCAAAGGCGGACCTCTACCCGCAACTTACCCTTACGGGAACTTTCCACCTGACAGCACAGGACTTTGGCGATCTCGGCAAATGGTCCAGCCGGGGATATGGATTTGGTCCGGCGTTTCGCTGGAACCTTTTTGACGGCGACCGGGTTCGCAACCAGGTTCGGATTGAAGAATTTCGCACCCTGGCGGCCTACCGGGCTTATGAACAGGCTATTTTTGAGGCGGTAGAAGACATCGAAAACGCCGGGGCGTTTACCGTGCAGGATCAGCGGCGGCTCGAAGCCCTTGAGCGTTCTACGGAATCGGCGGCAAAATCGGTCGAGCTGGTCGAAACGCTGTACCGCAATGGATTGACGGATTTTCAGAACGTGCTGGACAGCCAGCGGACCCTTTTCGTTCAGCAGGACAATCTCGCCGCGGCGCGGGGGCAGATCGCCCTGGACTGGATCGGTATTTACAGTGCCCTTGGCGGCGGCTGGGGCGAAGCGGATGAACTGGATCGGGCCAAGGGAATTGAAATCGGCGAACACGGCCCGGCAATCAAAGAACAAGAAAACGAATAACAATACCATGATAAAAGCGGAGTAAGATATGAACACGATGGTATCAAAGATATTGAAGAATCTGGCGATTCTGATTGTCCTGCTGGTTGTAATGGCTGGCGGCTGGTGGCTGCTCAAGAACCTGATGCAAAAAGGCCCCGGTCCTGACCAGATGGGCGGTATGCCCCCGGGGCCGGTCAAGGTTGCTAAACCCCAGGTTCGTGACGTGGAGCTGTACCGGCAGTTTACCGGTTCAACCGGGACGGTGGATGAAGTGGAGATTCGTGCGAGGGTTCGCGGCTACCTTGAGTCGATTCACTTTGAAGACGGCAGCGATGTCGGAAAAGGGGATTTGCTTTTTGAGATCGAGCCAGATGTATATGAAGCGCGGGTCAAACAAACTGAAGCGCAGGTTCGTGCGAGCCAAGCGGAGATGCAGCGTGCACAGACAGACCTTCGCCGCGTGGAAGAGGCCGTGAAAACCAATGCCGTAAGTAAGCAGGAACTGACGACCAAAGAGGCAGCGTACGAGATTTATGTGAAGTAGTTATTAATGTGCAGTTGACATGCTAAACATTGATGGGTTT
>CAYVUI010000110.1:0-14851 GCA_964454745.1 uncultured Pirellulales bacterium
AAAGTGAGCGAAGCGAACGAAACCCCGGGGACAGCATCGGTCGAAGACCGTTTCCTTGATGTTGTGCGCCTCGCACAACATCGTCGAGTCAAAGGCTCGATAAACCACCATCACAAACCCGCCAACCTTTACATCGCAAATGATCTCGTAACCAACTGTGCCCATTTATAATAAAAAATCTGAGATAATCTGTGCCATCTGTGGCTCAAAAATTTATAGAAATCCCTTTCGCCGAAGGCGGAAAAATCAGCGAGAATCTGCGCCATCAGCGTTTCAAAAAAACAGCCCCGGCCGCAAGGCCGGATTCCACACTCTCCTTTCAACTTTCCACTATCTCCCCACTGGCCCAAAGGCCGCCCCCCCGGGCCGCCCAAGCCTGCCGAAATTCCGGAAGAAAAAATCGTACAAGTGTATGATACATTTGTACTATAAAATTCGTACACTTGTACGATTTGATTCTACATAAATGTCGATTTACCAGAAACCACCACAATAATGTATCGAAACTCCATAATTCATACATTTGTACGATTCACACTTCCGGCACAAAAAAATTGACCCCAACCTGCATTTTCCGTACTATATATTCATGACACAACCGGTACACATTCTGGGCATCGAGACCAGTTGCGACGAAACAGCCGCCGCCGTCGTCACCGACGGCCACGAAATCAACGCCAGCGTCGTCGCCTCGCAGACCGACCTGCACGAGCGGTACGGCGGCGTTGTGCCCGAAATCGCCTCCCGTGCCCATATTGAGCGGATCTACCCCGTCGTGCAGGATACCCTCACACAGGCCGATATGACCCTCGACGACATCACCGCGATCACCGTCGCCAACGAGCCGGGCCTGTCAATCGCCCTGATCGTCGGCGTCACCGCGGCCAAAACCCTCGCTTTCATGACTAAAAAGCCGCTTATTGCCGTCAATCACGTACATGCGCACTTTCAGTCCGCCCTGATCGACGACCCCAGGCTCGAAATGCCCGCCATCGCCCTGATCGTATCCGGCGGCCACACAAACATTTACACCGCCCAGTCGCCTTTGGGCCTTACCCGCATCGGCCGCACCATCGACGACGCCGCGGGCGAAGCGTTTGACAAAGTCGCCGCGATCCTCGGCCTGCCCTACCCCGGCGGCCCGAGTATCGAAAAATGCGCCAAAAACGGCGATCCCAGTGCGATAAAGTTCCCACGGTCCATGCTGGACAAGGACAACTTTGATTTCTCCTTTAGCGGCCTCAAAACCGCAGTTTTGTATCACTGCCAGGGTCAGGACATGAAAACGCCCTCGCAGGTCGGCAATATGACCCCGCAGCAAATCGCGGACATCGCAGCCTCTTTCCAGGCCGCGGCCGTCGAGATTCTGACTGAAAAAACCCGCCGGGCCGCTAAGGCCAACCGGGCCAAAACCGTCCTGCTTGGCGGCGGCGTCGCAGCCAATACCGCCCTGCGGGAGGCCATGAACCGGATGTGCGAAGACGAGAATATGAACCTGCGGGTCGCCCCGAAAAAGCTCTGCACCGACAACGCCGTGATGATCGCGTCGCTGGCGTATTACAAGTACAAGGCCGGGCTGTTCGCGGATATGAGCCTCGAGGCCAGTGCCACAGCCAAAGAATAAGAGAAAGCCATGACACCCGAACAGATCGAAAAACTGCTTAACCAGGTCAAAAACGGCGAAATGAACGTCGCCGCCGCCGCAGAGAAATTGCGTTCGCTGCCGTTTGAGGACCTCGAATTTGTCAAGGTGGACCATCACCGGGCCCTGCGTTGCGGATTCGCCGAGGTGATTTTCTGCCCGGGCAAGACGGATGAGCAGATCGCCTCGATTTTTGAGCGGATCGCCCGCACCGGCAGCAATGTGCTCGCAACCCGCGCCCGGCAAAGCGCTTACGAATTGGTCCGAGCAAAATATCCTGATGCGGTATGGGACGAGCAGGCAAAGGGAATCCTGCTCATGCAGACCCAGCCGGCGCCCAGCGAGGGGAAAATCGCGATTGTGACCGGCGGAACCTCGGATCTGCCCGTCGCGGCCGAGGCGAAACTGACCGCGCAGGCGATGGGCCAGCAGGCGGATTTAATCTGCGACGTCGGCGTGGCGGGGCTTCACAGGCTCCTGCCGCATGTGCAACCCCTTCAGCAGGCCAACGTAATCATCGCGGTGGCGGGTATGGAGGGTGCATTGCCCAGCGTGGTGGCGGGCCTGGTGAACTGCCCGGTGATCGCGGTGCCGACCAGCGTGGGCTACGGCGCGGGGCTAAACGGCATTGCGCCGCTTCTGGCGATGCTCAATAGTTGCGCTTCGGGGGTTACGGTCGTGAATATCGACAACGGATTCGGGGCCGGGTACGCAGCGAGCCTGATCAACGCACAGATTTGCCGGAAACGGAGCGAGAAATAATGGCGGATACCAGGCATATTGACGACATTGCCCGACTGCCAATGAGGCAGCAGGATTCGCATAAAGGCATCTACGGCAGGGTTTTAGTGATCGCCGGATCGCGCGGGATGACCGGGGCGGCTGCGCTTACGGGCGAATCGGCACTGAAATCCGGCGCGGGCCTGGTGAAGGTGGCGTGCCCGCAATCTTGTGTGGATGGGGTTGCGGGGATGTTTGCGTGCTATACCACTGCGGGCCTGTCGGATAGTGGAGGTGTGCTGTCGCGAAATGCGGTGGGCAAGGTATTAGACCTGGCGGGTGAAAATGACGTGGTCGCGATGGGGCCTGGGATCACAACCTCGGACGGGGCAAGGAGTTGCGTGGAGGCATTGCTCAAAATGGATATCCGGCTGGTACTGGATGCCGATGGTCTAAATTGCCTGGCAGTACTGAAAACGGCCATTTTGCCGATCCGGGCAAAGCTGGTGATTACACCGCATCCGGGGGAATTTGCGAGATTGTGGAAGAGTTTTTCACGAAAATCCATGCCGGAAGGGCGGATGGACCAGGCGGTTGAGCTGGCGAAACTGCTTGGCTGTACGGTGGTGCTAAAGGGTGCGCAAAGCGTTGTATGTAATGCAGATAGCGTGGTTTACGTGAACGATACGGGCAACCCGGGCATGGCGACCGGCGGTACGGGGGATGTGCTGACCGGGGTGATCGCGGCACTGATGGGCCAGGGCATGAGTGATTTTGACGCGGCGGCGTTTGGGGTATATATCCACGGATTGGCGGGTGATATCGCGGCTGGGGAGATGGGGGAGATCTCGATGACCGCGAGGGATTTGCTGGATCATCTGCCAGCGGCGTTCGTCCGAGCGTTGTAACAAAGCATCGATAACAGACATGCCAAGTCGCGATTCAAGCGCACGTTTGAAAAATTCAAACAAGTGTTTGAATCTATTTATATTTCATCCAGAATGCATAAATTCCCGTGAAAAATAACCACTTGGTGGCTGAAAATCAACCACCTGGTGACAGATTTTCACAGAAGACTTTCTGGTAAGTATTTGCATTGCACAGGGGATTTGTTTGATTGATTGTATAAAAAAGAGGCTTTCAGGTGAGGGTAAAGGAGGAATGTTTGCTGTATTAGATAAACCTGTTTCTATTTCGGAAGAAGTGGGCTTTGGGGAGCTTTTTTTCGTCCGATAAGTCTGTGCTATTGGAAAAGTTTGTTCTGTTTGGATGCTCATGATTTACGGCCGGCCGTGTTGGGCTGTAAAGGGGGTGTTTTTTTCGGACTCTGTGCAAAAAACTTCATAATTGTAGATTTTCCAGATGTTTGAATACTAAGCTGGCGATATGGGGTTAGCCGGCTTTTTAGGATGCATTTCTAAAGTGACGGCTGCACATTGGGATGAAACAAGACATGAATATGAACTGAAAGGTAACAGCATGAAGAACATGAAATTGTCCACGAAGTTATTGGTAGCATTTCTGGCTGTGGGTGTTTTGCCCGCGGGAATTATCGGGATGATCGCATTGACGAAATCGTCGAATGCGCTTGAGCATCAGAGCTACAACCAGTTGATCTCGATGCGGGATGTGAAGAAGAGCCAGATTGAGTCATTCTTCAATGAACGTGAGGGTGACCTGAGAGTGCTTACGGAAAACGTTGCGGTACTTCGCCAGGAGGCATTTAAGAAGCTTGCCGTGGTTCAGGATTTGAAAAGTACAGCAGTGGAAGATGTCTTTGCCGGCATGCAGCATGATGTGTTTTCCGGGGCGTTGTCTAAAGAGGCACATGATTTTACCGCGGAGCTGGATGAATTTGTCGCAGGCCAGAAACTGAGCGAAACAGATTCATTGAATGTCAAAACGACGGAATATAACGAACTCTGGGAAACATGCGATCATTACCTGGGCAAGTATGTTCGGCAGTACGGGTATTATGATGTCTTCCTGATCAGTGCTAAGAGCGGGATTGTTCTTTATACGAATTGTCGTGAGAGTGACCTGGGTGCGAATCTTCGTCACGGGCCGCTCAAGGAAGAGGGGCTTGGGATTGTTTTCTCGGAAGTGATGCGCAGCAATGAGCTTTGTGTAACCGATTTTGCTCCTTATTCACCGAGTAATGGTGCAATGGCATCGTTTATGGGTTCGCCGGTGAAGGACAAGGCAGGCAATGCGGTTGCGGTTTTTGCACTTCAGCTTCCAACGGATCCGCTGAACAAGATCGTCCAGGCGCGTGCGGGTATGGGAAAATCGGGTGAGACGTACCTAGTGGGCAAGCATGACGGCAAGATCAGTTTCCGCTCGGATATGCTGACGATGGGCGACGGCAAGTACGTGGTCGGGTACCCGATTTCGACGGAATATATCAACCAGGCGCTGGCGACAAAAGACGCATCGTTTCATGAGATCTTTACGGACAGTTCCGGTAACCTGGTGATGATCGCCGCGGATCATCTTTCTCTTGCCGGGCTGGACTGGGCGTGCATTACCAAGATGAACTTTGAAGAGGCGATTTCACTTCAGCTCGATGGGAATTCGGAAGATTTCTTGACGAAATATAATAATATGTACGGGTATTATGACCTGTTTTTGATTGCCCCTTCTGGGCAGGTGTTCTATTCCGTCTGTAAAGAGGCGGATTACCAGACGAATATGGTTAACGGAAAGTACAGCTCTTCGAACCTGGGCAAGCTGGTACGGCAGGTGCTTGATACGAAGGAATTTGGGCTGGCGGATTTTGCGCCTTATGCCCCGAGCAATGGGACGCCTGCTGCGTTTATCGCTCAGCCGGTGGTGAACCACGGCAAGGCGGAACTGGTTGTTGCACTGCAGTTGTCTCTTGGGGCGATCAATAAGATTATGCAGCAGCGTGCGGGGATGGGTGAAACCGGTGAAACGTACCTGGTGGGTCCGGACCTGCTGATGCGCAGTGATTCGTACCTGGATCCGGAAGGGCACTCTGTAGAGGCGTCCTTTGCGGGTACGATTGCCAAGAACGGCTGTGATACCGAAGCGGCGCGTAAGGCGCTGGCGGGTACGACAGAGGTGAAAGTTATCAAGGATTATAACGGTGCGGATGTGCTTAGTGCGTATACGCCGGTTACGGTTGGTGATACGAAGTGGGCCCTTTTGGCCGAAATTGACAAGGGCGAGGCGTTTGCCGCCCGTGACGCGATTGTCTGGATGATGAGCGTGGTTTCGGGGATTTCCATCGCGTCGATCATTGCGGTTGCCCTGTGGATTACACGGAGCATTACCAAGCCGATCAATGTAATTATCTCCGGTCTGACCGAAGGTGCGGAGCAGGTGGCCGCGGCTTCGAGCCAGGTATCGTCTGCATCGCAGAGCCTGGCGGAAGGGGCGACGGAACAGGCAGCCGGCCTGGAAGAGACCTCTTCGAGCCTGGAAGAGATGTCTTCGATGACCAAACAGAATGCCGAGAACGCCCAGCAGGCCAATACGCTTTCTGATGAGGCCAAGCGAAGCGCGGACAGCGGCAGTGCGGCGATGGAAAAGATGAATACGGCGATCCAGGATATCCAGAAATCGTCCGATGAGACGGCCAAGATCATCAAGGTGATCGATGAGATCGCGTTCCAGACGAACCTGCTGGCATTGAATGCGGCGGTAGAGGCGGCCCGTGCGGGTGAGGCCGGCAAAGGCTTTGCCGTGGTCGCCGAAGAAGTACGCAACCTGGCGATGCGAAGTGCCGAAGCGGCGAAGAATACATCGGATATGATCCAGGAGTCGGTCAAGAACTCGAATAACGGCGTGGAGATCGCAGAAGAGGTCGGAAAATCTCTTGGTGATATCGTGACCGGTATCAGCAAGACCAGTGACCTGGTCAGTGAGATTGCGGCGGCATCGAGCGAACAGGCCCAGGGCATCGAGCAGGTGAATACGGCTGTGACGCAGATGGACAAGGTGACCCAGCAGAACGCGGCCAATGCCGAGGAAAGCGCGAGTGCTTCCGAGGAACTGAGCGCCCAGGCTGAGTCGATGAACCAGATCGTCAATGACCTGGCCCGGCTGGTTGGCGGCAGTGCGGCTGACAAAGCATCCGCCGGTTATGGATCGAGTCGTTCGGTAGGAAAAAAGCTGTCATCGACGGATCAGATGTACCATGATATTTCTCAAAAGCAGGGAAAGGCTCCCAAAGAAACCGGTGCAAAGGTTTCCGGTCAGGCCGCATCCTCCAATCACATTGATTTTGAGGAATTTAATGAGTAATGAATAAGCTCCCAGTTTTATGTTAAGAAATCCCAATTTCTTATGAAGGGAAGGCCGGTTTATGCCGGCCTTTTCTTTGCGCAAAAAAAGCCCCCGTTTGACCGGGGGCTTTTGTGCTGCTGTTTAGTGCCATTCTTCATATTCCCGCTTGCAAATTGCATTTGAGTGAATAATATATGCGTGGCCGACTCGCGTAAAAACGGCTTGGAAAGTAAGTGGTGACCTGCATATTTGTCTCTGGTGACGGTTGAGCGATTTTTATAGGATTCGAGGCTGAAGTTGATGCACTCTTATTCTGTTTTAGTAGCATTGCTTCTTAGTGGGAAGGCTTGCGTTTCCTCTTACCTTTCACAAATCGGGGGTATACGATTTATGGCAGGGAGTTTGGTATGTTTTTGAGTAAGTTCAGGGCATTTGCGGTAGTGTGTGTGGTGTTTTGTGCATTTACAGCGGTCCAGGCGGAGAGTTTGTGGGATCGTGAGACTCTGACGGAAGGTTTTTTTGGTCTAAACGAAGAGCTGGAAGACAGCGGCATCCAGTTCGGTCTTGGGTTGACGCAGGTTTACCAGGCAAATGTTCGAGGCGGATTGAGTACGCATCGCAGAGCCGGTCGCTATGCCGGGAGTGCGGACCTCAAGCTGAAAATTGACCTGGAGAAATTGTGGGGGCTTGAGGGGGCACGTTTTTATGTGGGGGCGGATGGAAGCTGGTCTGATGGCATCAATGGCCCGAGTGTCGGGGGCTTTTTTGACGTGAATGACGATGCGGCGGGCAATGAATCTTTTTATGTCGATGAATTCTGGTATCAGCAGGCTTTCCGAGACGATACTTTTTTTGTACGTTTAGGTAAAATTGACCTGACAAATGGTTTTGATTGCGGTGATGCGCCAGGGACGTTTGACGGCAACCGGTATGCGAATGATGAGAAGACGCAGTTTTTGAACAGCGCGCTGGATAATAATCCTGCGATTCCGTTGCCGAGCAAAAGTATTGGAGTGACAGTTTTTTACAATCCTTCTGACACATGGTATGTTGGAGCGGCGATGGCGGATGCCTCCCCGGAGCATAAATCCCGGCATTCGGGATTCAATACCGCCTTTGACGGCAG
This sequence comes from uncultured Pirellulales bacterium, assembly GCA_964454745.1. Classification (GTDB taxonomy): domain Bacteria; phylum Planctomycetota; class Phycisphaerae; order Sedimentisphaerales; family Anaerohalosphaeraceae; genus CAYVUI01. The sequence continues at coordinate 7,740 of CAYVUI010000110.1, forward strand.
CAAGGATTATTTTTATATCGTGGAGTCGGGGATTACCCCGGTTTTTGAATCTGCAAAGGGAGGCCTGCCCGGGGGGTATCGCCTGGGAGCGTGGTATGATCCTCGACCCAAGGGGCATTCCGGGGCAGCGAGCCGAGAGACGGGCGATATGGGTTTTTACACGAGCCTGGATCAAATGGTATGGAAGGAGAATGACGACCCGAAGGACAGCCAGGGAATCGGCGGTTTTTTCCGGTATGGATATGCCGATCCGAAAAAAAATGACCTGAGTCAGTTCTGGAGCCTTGGTTTTCAGTACGAGGGATTGGTGGATGGTCGGGATGCAGATGTATTTGGCTTTGGTTATGCTCACGGCGTTTTCAGCAACGGGGCCAGCGGGGTGTATACAGATGACCACGAAGGCGTATATGAAGTGTATTATAATATTTATCTCACTGCCTGGGCCAGCCTGTCCCCGATTGTTCAGTATGTGAATAATCCGGGCGGGGATCAAACGGTTGATGATGCGGTTGTAATGGGGCTTCGTGCACAGATAGCGTTTTAAGCAATTTGTCGAGGATGAGTATTCTCAGGGTGTCGATTGGATTGGCTGACTGTCGTCTACGGCTTTATTGTTTGATGGGGCAAATCTCACGGTTTATGCCGGCCTTTTCTATGCGCAAAAAAAACCCCCGTTTGACCGGGGGCTTTTGTGCTTCTGTTTTAGCCGGGTTGTCCGGCTGTGTTTGACACGATTTGGTTATTCGTAGAAGTTAGATGCTTCGGTTTCCTCTACGTTTCGTGTCAACTGGTCGCTGTCCATGGTGACCTTGAAGCGTACGTCACCCGGCTTGGTTGCCTTAACGTTGACCTCCCAGGAAACCTTCTGTCCCGGAGCGATCGAGGCGACCGGATTCATTGCGACAGTGCTTCCGCGAAGCGTACCGCTGGTTACGCCTGAAGTGCTCAGGTATTCCATGGAATCTTCAAGCATGCAGTTGATCTTGACATTGGTCGCAGGAGCGGAGCCCTGGTTGGTGACCGTGATTAGATATGTTTCCGTTCCGCCGACCTGGACCGGGTCCAACTCGTCAATGACTTCGAGCAGGATGGCCGCGATGCCGGTGACCTGTGTGCGAACGGTATCGGAGACTTCATCCGCACAATCGCCCATGACCATCGCGGTGTTGACCAGCGTGGTGGGCTGATTGGGCACATAGGAGAAGCTGACGGTACGGCTCTGGTCCTGTCCGAGGTCCCCGAGCTTCCAGGTGATGCGTGAGCCGGCTACCTGACCGCTCATGTTTGCCTGTACATCGGTTACGCCCGATGGGATATTGGCGATGAGAGTGGTGTTGGCGCTGGTCGCATTGCCGGTGTTTTTGACCATAGCGGAATAGCTGACCCTGCGTTTGATGTACTCGTTTTTGGGTCCCATGGTGGTGATGTCCAGTTTCGGCTGGACGACGGCGATGTTGACGGTTTCGGATTCAGCTTCAAGCCCGGTTCCCATTGCGTTTGCCATATTCTTGTAGCTGCCGGTCTTCTGGGCTTTGGCCATGAATTTGTAGGTCTTGCTGTCGCCGGGGGCCAGGTCGCCGACATTGATCCGCATATTCGCGGTTCCGGAGGCACTGGTCATGCCGGAGGGCAGGTTATCCATGACGACGACGTTTTTGGCTGTGCCGGTTCCCGGGTTGGTCACGGTGACGGTGATGGGGATTTCGTCACAGAGCAGCACCCTTGAAGGAGCGGACTTGGTGATGACCAGGCCCGGCTCGACGACTTGTGTCTGTGCACAGGCCGGGATGCGGTAGGTGACATCCGCACAGCTTTTGACGATGCCGGTGCTCTGGGGGACGACCATAACCTTGATGGCCTGGGTGTCCTTTGGCGCCAGCGAGGCCATGTTCCACATGAGAGTGTTGCCGGAGACCTTGGCCATCGGCATGGATTTTTCGAATTTCATATTCGAATGCATCTGGTCGGTGACCGCTATATCCGCGAGGGGATAGTCGGTCATGTTGGTGACCATGATCTGGTATTCAAAGCCCATCCCCTTCATGACCTGTTTGGGCATCATTTTTTCAACCTTGACCACGCCGCAGGAATCACATGGATAATAGCGGATTACATGGTGGTCGCCGTCTTTTGACATCATGACGGGCTTGGATTTTGTTTCTTTGACCGGGATGGTTTCTTCCTGCTGAACCGACTGACAGCCCGCAAGGGCAACCATTGCGATCAGGAGCCATACGAATTGCTTTTTCATTGTACTACCCTTTCCATCAAACAAAGTCAGAATAATCGTTGTTTTTCAATCTTTTTCAATCCCAATTTCTTCAAATCGCATGTATGTAGACGCAAGGCAGGTATAGTGATGTTCTTAAAACCACCCCCCGGCCTGTTTTTTTCTGTATCTTCCGGTACAAACGCACTTACCGCCTATTCGCATTGGAATATTCTTTCAGTAGTATTCCCGGGTAACTACCTTTCACATTGTTACGAGCTGTACCGAGCTCATTGCCTATGTATGATTCGTGCCTTTTTGAAGGCTTACCCCGACAGTAGATGTAGCTCTAAGCTGCTGCGCCTTCAATTTTTGAATAGACACATCGTCATAACTACCTATATTGTAGATATGCAGTTTTATTTCTCAAGAAAAAATATCTTATTTCTATACAAACTCGGCAAAATGGGTATTTATACCTATACAATTCTGTTGTCTATTTTGACATTTACAGAAATGTGAATATCTCGAATTAAGGAGTGAGTGTTTTGCGGTATTCAAGGAGAGATTTTTTAAAGACAGCGGCCGGTGGTGCTTTTTTGTTATCGGGGGGCAGCCTGCTTGCAGAGATGGCGAAAACGAAGAAGCGGCCGAATATATTGTTCGCGATTGCGGATGACTGGGGCTGGCCGCACAGTCCGCAGTATGGGGATGATGCCCTCAGGACACCGACGTTTGACGGGATTGCGGAAAAGGGGATTCTGTTCAATCATGCGTATGTTTCCGCGCCTTCGTGTACGCCGTCGCGCAATGCGATTTTGACGGGTAAGTATCACTGGCAACTCGGCGGAGGGGCGAATTTATGGAGTGTGTTCCCGGAGGGGCATGAGACGTATCCGAATGTTCTTGAAGAGAACGGGTATTTTGTGGGCAGTTACCGTAAGGCGTTTGGGCCCGGCAAGGATCGCCCGCGGCCTGTGGCGGGCAGGCGGTATAAGAGCCCGGAGCAGTTTTTTGATGCGCGGCCGAAGGATAAGCCCTTTTGCCTGTGGTTCGGTACGTCTGATCCCCACCGGCCTTACGAAACAGGCAGCGGCATCAAGAACGGGATCGATCCCGAAAAGATTAAACTCCCGCCGTATCTGCCGGACAGTGAGACGGTTCGTTCGGATATTGCGGATTATTATTACGAGGTGCAGCGGTTTGACCGGGAGGTGGGCGAATGCCTGCGGCTGATCGAGCAGCGAGGTGAGCTGGACAATACAATTGTGGTGATGACCGGTGACCACGGGTGGCCGTTTCCGCGGGGTAAATCGAATTTGTATGACCTTGGCGTACGGGTTCCGTTGGCGATGCAGTGGCCGGCGCGGGTAGCGGGGGCCCGGGTGGTGGACGATTTTGTGAGCTTTACGGATTTTGCGCCGACGTTTACGCAGGCGGCGGGTTTGGAGCCGCTGGGAGCAATGAGGGGGCAAAGTTTTATGAACGTGCTGCTGGCGGGTACGTCCGGGCGAGTAGATGCGGGGCGGGATCATGTATTTACGGGCAAGGAGCGGCACACTCCGGCCCAGCGGGATTATATGGGCGGTACGCCGATGCGGGCGATTCGGACGGATGATTTTTTGTATATTCACAATTTCAAGCCGGCCAGGTGGCCCGTGGGCCATCCGGACGGTTCGATCCAGGGTATGGTGTTGGCCGATTGTGACGACGGGCCGACCAAGAAGTTCATTATCGACCACAGGGAAGACCCGCTGATACGCAAAAGCTATGAGCTTTGCTTTGGCAAGCGGCCTGAGGATGAATTGTATGACCTCAAGAAGGATCCCCATCAGGTGCACAATGTCGCTTATGAGATTGCCTATCAGCCTGTTGTCAGTAAATTGAAGGCGAGGCTGTTTGCATTTCTGGAAAAAACAAACGATCCGCGGGTTGTCAGCCGGGAGGAGCCGTTTGATCATTATCCGTACCTGGGTTATATGGAAAATCCGCAGTGACAGGGAAGGCAAGCCGTTATTTGCCGGGGGCGCAGTCCTTGAGCCATTCGTCCGTCAGGAATTTCCCGAGCAGGAAACGCTTGCGGTCCGGGTAGAAGAAGACGCGGAGGTCGCCGTCTTCAAGCAGGCAGCCGTAAGTGGCGACGCTGGTGCGGCCGTAAAAGCCGGCAGGGACGGCCCCGTTGTCAGCGAAAAGTTTGGGCTTGCCGAAGCAGATCGGGTGGGTTGGATGCCCGGGGATTTCGCGTCCGACGGTTATATAGACGGGCCTGCGGTTTTTGAGCCAGTCCAGCGGGCTGGTTCCGCCGTTGGCGGTGCCGTCGTTGTTGTAGTATTTGAGCAGGAAGCGGCCGTCATTGAGCCGAAAGAGCGGGGCCGGAACCAGGGGGTTGAGAACCGGCTGGCCGTCGGGTTCGTATCGCAGCGGCTCGGGCTGGGTCCAGGTATGGCCTCGGTCACCGGAGAGGGCAAAGTAGATCATGCCTGTAAACGTTCGAAATGCACAGAGCAGTCTGCCGTCGGAGAGTTCGCGGACGGTAGGCTCCTGGGCCATTGAGAATTCGGGGTTTTCCGGCATGGGCACACGCAGTCCGTGGTCACCATCAGGCAGGGGGGTGACTTTCAGTTTGGCCGGGTCTTTTTCAGTCATGATGTTCTCGAAACGCAGGAAAGTGATTTCGCTGTCGGTTTCGAGCAGGTTTTTCGTTTTGCTCAATGCATAGCTGCTTACCCGCGAAAGTGCCAGCAGGGCGGTGTCGTCACTGCATCGTTCCATGGTCTGGAATCCGAACCAGTTTCTCGGCTGGGCCGGGTCGGGGTGGTCGATGGCGAAATGGCCCATCATGGCGTAGTCGATATCCCAGTACTGCCGGGACCAGGTTTTGCCCCAGTCTTCGCTGATTCGGTAGCGCATGGGGCCGGTAGTGTCCTCACGGGCATCGGTAATGCCGATATTTTTCTGATAAAAAACGTAGAGACGGTTTAGCCCAGGGACGGGGAAGAACCAGGCCCAGCTTGCCATTTCGCTGCCGTCTTCGCTGGGGGTAGCTGCGCCGTCGACCATGACGGGCCGGGTCCAGGTTTTGCCCTTGTCAACGCTTCGGCTGGTCAGGATTCGCTGGTTGGGGTGATTTTCGTGATGGCCGGTAGTCCAGACGGCGATCCAGTCTCCATTGGGCGCGGCGGCGACCTGGATGACCTGGTTTTCCTGGTCAGTCTGATCCTTACATACCGGTTCAAACACGACGATATCCGGATTCGTTCGGAGACATTCGACAGGGTCTTTGAGTTTGGAAGAGTCGATCATGAGCTTACTGCTTTCCTTTTAAGGTTGATTGTCCCAACAGTCGCTTCAGGCAAAAGCAGAGGTCTAATCGTACCTTCGCATTGAAAGTACCGATAGTACCAAGGCTTGCTTTGCAAAAAAAAGTTGTCTTTTGAACGACGTCGATTTACAATTGGGCAAATGGTACCATACCGATATCGATTCGTAAATGGACTGAATGCAAAAAAATGTCAGGAGATATGATGTCGAAAACATCCGGAATTTTTACCCTCTTCGTATTGACTCTTTGTGTTTTCTCTGTTTTGGTTTTTGGCCAAACTTCAGGGATATTTCATGTTTCTCCGCAAGGCGAAGCCGGGGCGGACGGGAGTGTCGGGTCGCCTTTTGGCAGCCTGGACCAGGCTTTGGGGGCGGTTGCGAAGTCAAATTTATTGTATGTGATCGTGTACCTTCACGAGGGCAGTTATGCGTTGGACCGTACTTTTGAACTTTCGCTGGCGTCTTGCGGAGGGGCTAAGCAGATTCGTTTTGAGGCATGGCCGGGTGAGCTGGTACGGATTCATGGGGCAAAGCGGCTGGAGCCGGGCTGGTTTACGGCGGTTGAGAAGAGTGATCCGGTCTATGGGCGGATTGGCGAAAAAGCGAGGGGGAATGTGCTCGCGGCGGATTTGAAATCGCATGGGATTACGGATTATGGCACCTTGCGTGAACGGGGCTTTTTTGATAAGCAGGTTTCACATGCGGAGCTGTTCGTGAACAAGAAGCGCATGCAGCTTGCGCGGTGGCCCAATGGCGATTTTGCCTGGACGAAAGAGGCCGAGGGTGAGAAGACCTTTGGATATGAATCGGATCGGCCGGGTAAGTGGGCCGATGTTGAGAATATCCGGATGTACGCGATGTGGTTATACGAATGGTGTGGTCGGTATGTTCCAATTGAATCGATTGATGCCAAGGCAAAACGGATTACTATCGGTTCGAAGGTGCAGCCTTCGGTCGGGGTGCATAAGCCGTGGTTCGCGGTCAATGTGGTCGAGGAACTGGATCGGCCGGGCGAGTGGTACCTGGACCGGGATACGGGCCGGTTGTATCTCTGGCCGGAAGGTGTGATTGATGGGGCGGAGATTATGCTCTCGATGCTGGGCGAAGACGGCGGGCCGCTGGTACGGATTACGGATGCGTCGAATATATGTTTTAAGGGCATCTGTTTTGAAATGTGCCGGGCGTCCGCGATTCAGATTCAGGGCGGGGCGAATAATGTGATCGATTCCTGTACGATTCGCAATACGGGTATGGCTGGGGTGGATATCCTTGGCGGCAGTTGCAACGGCGTGATGAACAGCCATATACACAATACGGGCGACCAGGCGGTAAAGCTGCATGCCGGGGATCGGCGGACGCTGATCGACAGCAAATGTTTTGTGAAAAACTGTCATATCCATGATGCCGGTGACTGGACGCGGACGGCGAGCCCAGGCGTGCTGCTGATGGGGTGCGGGCATGTTGTCAGCCATAATGTGATTCATGATATTCCGCATTCGGCGATTAAGTATTTGTTTCCGCCGGGGGGGAATAATAACCTGATCGAATACAACGAGATTTACCGTGCCTGCTATGAGACCGA
>CAYVUI010000111.1:0-14808 GCA_964454745.1 uncultured Pirellulales bacterium
CTTGCCAAAGCGGTCCTTCAAGACACAAAACAAACTGTAATCATCCAGCCAGTGATGATGCTCATCCAGGAACATTTGGTATTCATACCCCGGCTTCTGCATCGAAAACGCGGCAAACGCCTGGTCCAGGATTTTGCGTTTAAGTTTCACCACCCGGTCAAATTGGCACTGCCCCGGCGAAACATCCTTCACCGGGGGCAAATCCTTTTTATTCATCAGGTCCGTGCGGCAAAGCTCTTCCGGGCTGACCCACAGCCAGTTGCCTGCAAACGCCGAAAAACTGTCATACGGCGAATACCCGCCGCGCGGATGCGTCATATTAAACGGCAGCACCTGCCAAACCTTCTGCCCTGCATCATCCAGGAAATCCGCGAAGGCATACGCTTCCGGCCCCAGGTCCCCAACCAGGTATTTCGACGGCAGCGAAGTGATATGCATCAATACACCGCAGCTTCGTTTAATCAGCATGAAAAAAACCTCCCGTATTAATCTGAGATGACCAGCTCAAGTTGATCGGCCAGTTTACGAAAATGCTCGACCCATTGCTTCGCCGTCTCGTCACCGTCCTCGGCCCGCTTGGCGATCTCCTTATGGATCGTTTTGGAAAGCGTAAAGAAGATATTCTGCGGCTTTTGCAGGTTCAAATCCGTCAGGATAATCTTCAACAGCGACAGCAATCGCTCGCACTGCAGCAGCAGCTTTAAATCTTCCGGCTTTTCACTAAGCGTTTCAAACAGCTTCGAGAGCTTTCGCCCCGCCTCGAACTTAATCAGCTTCTGATCCAGTGACAGCGAGAACCGCCGGGCCTCTTCCAGCCGTTTTCGCAGCTCGGGATAATTGATCTCATCGCTCTGGAGCTGGCGGCAGATATCCAGGTTGATAATAAACTGCAAAGGCACCGCGAACGCCGGCGGCATCGGCATCTTCATATTTGCGATCATCTGCATAATCGCGTAATTGTGCACGTAAATATGCCGGTACGAACTCTCGATCTCCTGCCACGTGCTCTGCAAAAGCTCGTTGAGGATCTTCCGCTGCTCATCCTTGAACAAACTTGAAATCGAATAGCTCTTACTTTCAAACGCCACGTTCATCATCCGCATGACCTGGCTGATATCCCCGTTGCTAAACGCCTCCTCCAGCTCCCGTACCAACTGCCAGAACGGATCATCATGCATCTTGTGGCTGATCGCCGCGAACAGGTTCTGCGCACCGAGGTACAGCCCCACGATATCCATCGCCTGAGAATGATGCGTAATCCGCGAGCGGATATTCACCCGGCTGATCGTCATCACCTGGATACCGGCCTCGTAGCGTTTGAACTCCTCGATGGTCGTCGAGTACGAGAAAATATCCGACAAAGGGTCTTCGCCGTTCAGGAAGATCGAACTGAGCGCAAAATGCGCCCCCACGCGCTTGAGGTCAATCTTCGACGGCACCACCTGCGACTGGTATATCTGCTTGCCGTCCCGGTGCCCGTCCTTGTTACTGGGTGCATCCCGCAGCTTTTCCATGAACTCCGATTCGTAATCCTGGCTGTCAAACTCACTGGCAATCTGCATCGCCCGCGAGGCATACTGCATGATCTGAACCGTTTCGATCCCGGAGATATCGTCAAAAAACCACCCGCAGCTCGTGAACATCATCATGCTCATCCGCTGCATCTCCAGCAGCCGCAGCACCGCCGTCTTTGATTCCGGGTCCAGCACCTTCCCGGTCCACTTCTCCATACAGGCATTTACATTTTCATCGCTGCGGTCATTGACGATCTCTATATACTCGTTTCGCACCTGCCACGGGTCTTTCACATACTCCTTCATCCTCTCCTCGAACAGGTACGCCAGGTCATCCCGCAGGTCATTGAGCGCATCTCGAAGCGGCTCACGCCACTGCTGCTTGCCCACATACTCCTGGTCTCCGCAGCAGCCGCAGTTGCTCCGCCACCGCTCGATCCCGTGCGCACAGCTCCACGACGAATTCTCGTGAATCTGCACCTCCCACTGCGGCGGAAACTTCTCCAGGAATTGACTGTATACCGTGATATTCGCGTCGCTTTTCGTGTGGATATTATGCAGGCAGTACGCCAGGGCCATATCGCCGTGACGATGATGATGCCCGAACGATTCACCGTCGGTCGCGATATGCACCAGCCGTCCGTTTCCGTCCCCGCTGCCGAACGACGAAGCCAGCCGATTTGCGAAATTCTCCCCGCTGTGCAGCAGCCCCCCGTACGCAACATCATGTGACGCCGGCCCGTTGTAAAAGAACAGGTCGATACTCCGCCCCGATTCCAGCCGGCAGACATACGGCAGACACGTATCCAGCTTCGAGGCATCCGTTTCCTGCCACTTCTTGTCACCAATCTTCCGCACCGCCTTCGCCTGGCCCGGCGCTAATATCGTAAACTCAATCCCCTGCTCGGCCAGGGCCTCCAGCGTTGCGCTGTCCACCGCCGTCTCGGCCAGCCACATGCCTTTTGGCCGACGTCCAAACCGCTTCTCAAAATCGCGAATCCCCCAGTACACCTGCGTGAACTTATCCCGCTCATTGCAAAGCGGCATAATCATATGCCCCCACACCTGCGAAATCGCCGATCCGTGCCCGCCGAACTGCTCGCAGCTCTCCTTGTCCGCCTGCAGGATACTCTTGTACACATCCGGCGCGTGCTTTTCCATCCAGTACAAAAGCGTCGGGCCGAAATTAAAGCTCATATACTTGTAATTATTGACGATATCGACGATCTTGCGGTCCTTGCCCAAAATCCGGCTCGCCGCGTTCTGTCGATAACACTCCTCGGTGACCCGCTCGTTCCAGTCGTGGTTCGGGTGGGCCGAATCCTGAAGCTCCACATCGTCCAGCCACGGATTTTCCCTCGGCGGCTGGTAAAAATGCCCGTGAATACAGATATATTTCTCCATAACAATCCTTTATCAAGAGAACAAATTATCGAATTCCATTCTAAGCAGGCACCGCCTCTCATGCAATGCCTCATCTGTTCTTTATCGGCAAAATACCCCATTTTCCACCTCCAATTTCCCGTTTTCAAACCTCCGGATTGTACTTTATGGCCCCCTTTTTCCGAAAAAAGACTTTTTCCAGCAGCATTTTCACAATATGATACAAAAGTGTCCACAATTTGCCGATATAAAGAAAAAACAGGTTAAAAGGACCAAAAGCGTACACAAATGAAGCTAAGCCTTGTCATACCATGCTATAACGAATCCAAAGTCATCTCCGAGACCTTCAACCGCGTATCCACCCTCGCCGGCCAGTGGCGGGATGAATCCCTCATCAGCGATTACGAGTTCATTTTCGTCGATGACGGCTCCACGGACGACACCTTCGACCAGCTAAACACCTTCGCCCAGCACGACCCCCGCGTAAAAGTCCTTTCGTTCAGTAATAATTTCGGCCATCAGCCCGCCCTGCTCGCAGGCCTGCACCACGCCACGGGCGATGCGGCCGTCAGCCTCGATGCCGACCTCCAGGACCCGCCCGAGACCATCCGCGAAATGATCCAGAAGGTAAACGACGGCGCCGAAATCGTGTACGCCGTCCGTTCCAGCCGCGAAACCGACACCGTCTTTAAGCGCACTACCGCCCGCTGCTTCTACCGCGTCATGCGGTTCTGCAAGGTGCCGCTGCTCTTTGACCACGCGGATTTCCGCCTCATGACCCGCCCGGTGCTCGAAGCGTTAAAGCAGTTTACCGAGGTCAACCTCTTCCTCCGCGGCATGTTCCCGCTGATGGGCTTTAAAAGCGAGATCGTCTACTTCAAACGCCAGCAGCGATTCGCCGGCGAGACCAAGTACCCCCTTGGCAAAATGGTCTCCTTCGCCATACAGGGCATTACCTCCTTTTCCTACTTCCCCCTGCGGATATCGTTTTTCCTCGGGCTGGCGATTTTTGTACTCTCGATCCTCTTTACCGTGTACGCCCTTGTCTCCGTGGCCCTGGGCCGCACCGTCCCCGGCTGGGCCTCGATCGTAATCCCCCTCTACCTCTTCGGCGGTTTGCAGTTTATCATCCTGGGCATCATCGGTGAATACATCGGCCGCATCTACCAGGAAGTCAAACGCCGGCCGGTCTATATCATCCGCGAAAAAATAAACCTCTAATGAAACGGGACCGATTACATCCCTATTCTTGACGACCGCGGCACCCTCATGGGCTTTGCTGATCACTTAGGGGATATCCAGGAATACCTCTATTATTCCCCCTCCGGCCTCGCTCCGCAATCAAGGTGTAAGTGTTTATTGTTTATGCATATACGCTTTTCTTATGCGCCGAGGGTGCTGGGGGTGTTTTTCCGGTGAAATTCGTCATAGTCCGGGCAGGTACGCGGAATCTGTCAAGGTTTACGTTGAGGCGCAAAAACCGCCTTCCCCGGAAAAAATTCTTGACAATACAAGTCTTTTGTCGATATTCTCTTGTTTGTTGAGTGACGCGAACTCTGTGGGAACGTTATATATGCAGTGATGCCGTCAATCTATGGAAAAGCAGGGTTTTGATCGTCACACACGTCAAGGAACTGGTGGAGCAAAACTCCAAAAGGTCATTCAGTATCTCGATGAGGTTTTGGTGGGAATAGAGTAATAATTACATTCTATTTTTAACGATGTCATTTTTGAACTAAAAGGATTTTCAATATGCCTCAGTATGAAACAATTTATGAGATAACCTACAATTTTGATGAGGCTGGATTTACGCATATGGGGTGTGGGATAATAATATTAATTATACGTTTTCTTTTCTTTAAAAAGAAGAAATCAAAAAGATCCAGAATGGAACAGTTACCCCTTTTTGGAATCACTTTTGCGGGCGTTGGTTTAATTATTGGTTCATTATTATTTATTGGGAAATATTCAAAACAGTATTTTTCACTAAAGTATGCAAAGGAAAATGGAAACTATACAATTGTTGAAGGAAAAGTAGAAGTTCTACACGAGCAACCGGAGGGTGGACACGACAAAGGTGACATTATAGTGATAGACGGTGTCAAGTTTATAATAAATTATTTTGTTCTAACTCCTGCTTACAAAACCACAATTGCTCATGGTGGAGTTCTAAAAAAAGATGCTCATGTAAGAGTACTACATTTTGATGGTAAAATAATACAAATTGATTTAAAAAAATAAGAGTGTGATAATGACACATGCTACTTAAATAATATTTCTTATGTTGTCTTCCTCAAAAATACATCCGGAAGGACAAATAAAGGTCAGTTTATGATCTTTGAAAAGCTGAAAAATCGTTTTTGTCAGCATGCGTTTCTTCTTACGACTGCGCATCAGAAATCTACGCATCCTGTTATGATGGTCGTTCAGGTCAAGTCAATGCTTTTGTGAGAGGAATACGTCGTCCTGGTAACATTTTTGAAACAATTGAGTTGCCAGCCTTGCGTCAAAATCCAAATGTAGATAAAATATGGTTTAGGTGATAAGTTATATTGTTTAATTATTTATTGGATTGGATTAAGAATCATGTTTACTATGATAAATTATGGGTTAATCAAGTGTGATAACGGTGTGGAAATAAGGATTCATCGTGAACACATTTCGTACATTAAAGACGGTCGCTCAATTGGAGTGGGAATCGAACGTTTAGTTGATCACACGGTTGTCATTTATATCAACTCGTTAGCTTGGCAAAACCCTTCTATTAAGGATACCATTGGCCCTGACCTGAAGAAAGAAGTTCTCAAAACAATTCAAGAAGTATTGAGTTTTATGAATCTGAAATACGAAATGGAGGAAGGTTAAAGTTTTTATCTTTTTGAGGAGTTGATAAAAAGTTTCGGGGATTATTTATGGCTTTCCCAACAATGGACAGGAGTACTATATATGGTTTTTAAAAGAAATCCTCGGCGTGATATTTAATATGAAGATGGAGTTATTATTAAACTTCATAGGCAGTATATTTCTTATATCAAAGATGCTGTCCTACTCAAAAATACATCCGGGAGGACAAATAAAGGTACCTGACCCCTTTATTTGACTCCCAAATATGGTTTAAATGCTAAAAACCTATAGTCCGAGATTTTTTAGTCAAAAAATGGCTTCAAGAGGCTTTTCGGGAGCCATGGATGCAAATAGGTCATGGTTGAGATATTGGACAAAAGGTAAAGGGGCACCTGTTTAGATATTGGCAGAGAAATTGGAGGTGATCCGAGTGACTTTTACAGATTAGAATGGAGAAGCATATATAATAACTGGAAATATCAGAAAGTAGGGCAAATGTATCTTGGATATTAATATGGTTAAAAGTTATAAAGAAAAAAAAGATGAATTTCAACATAATGTATTGAAGTATTTTGGCTTCTTGGAAGAAGAATTTAGTTTTATTTATGACGGAGTGCAAACGAGTCGATCCAGCGATCCAAGAGATAAGTATGTGAAGGCACGATTTCGAAGTGATAATGTTGGTGTGGAAATCACATGGATGTTTGGAGAATGCCAATTTAGCGTGCATATATGTGAATTGGATAAAGGTGGTTTTCCTAAAGAGAATTCGATTTCGCTATATGGGCATTCAGGTTACTTTAAGGCGATTAGCATTGATGAATATGTAGAATATTGCACAAACGGAAGTGTCAAATCCATTATGCCAGATACTTCTGGTGAGATAGGCAACAAAGAGTTAATGAAACTTGCTGAGATGAAAAGAGCCTATTTAGAAAATCAGTTAAGTGAGATTATATCAAAGTATGCTCATAAGCTTAGAAAGTACTGTGATAATATATTGCAGGGCGATTTATCCTGTTTCGAAAAGGCACAACAGTACTATAAAGAAAAATGGGGCGAATGGGGCATATATCGATGAGGATAAATAAAGGTACCTGACCCCTTTATTTTCCCCGAGTTGTGGATGTCGATCCATTGACAGAAATTAAAACAGGTTACCAATCTGCAACTAAATTTATTCGTCGTCATATTATCAAAGATAGCTATTTACAAAGAACGAATCGGGATTATAACGCTCATTGGATTTTTATTAATGGAAATCCGAATCAATCCCGAAGGGATTGTGTAAAACAGCCCCAGGTTAAGACCGCAGGTCGAACCTGGGGGATAGCATCGGTCGAAGACCGTATCCTTGATGTTGTGCGCCTCGCACAACATCGTCGAGTCAAAGGCTCGATAAACCACGATCCCAAATCCGCCAACTTCAACATCGCAAATCATCACGTAACCAACTCTACTCATTTATAATGAAAAAAACTGTGAAAATCTGTGCCAATCTGTGTCATCCGCTGATCAATACTCCTTTTTACTTCCGATGAGAATATCATAGATTCCAACATTTTGCTTGTGCGGAATACGAAAAGAAAATCGAATAGAACGAAATAATATTTCTTCCGACTTGAATATTGTGATATGGTTACGTCCCGCATCTTCAGGAATAGTTAACTCAAACGGCAGCATAAACCATTTTTGTTTTTTAGGATCGAAATATTCGATTTCAATGTCCTTTGGCTTTTTGTATTTTCCGTAATGGTGCCGCAAGCCCTCTCGTTCACCATGGAATTTCGCCTGTAGCGGCGGTTGCGGCTCTGAATTTTCGACCCAGTAGATTGTAAATTCATCCGCGATTACAGGTTCCGGAAAAGTATATTCAACTGATTCGTTTCTTGGAAGCTCTTGTACAGGCCATTCTACAATGGCGGTGTCAAAATCACCTCCCCAAACCGGAAGAGTTAAATCATGCAGACATTGAATATTTCCTTTCGGATCCCCGGAAACCACGGCAATGGCATCTCTTGTGATATCCCATATTTTCAAATCCTGGAGGGACAAGGAATTGCCATTCTCAGTAAGTACAGCCAGGCCGACGGGATAATTCCCAAAAGCCTGCCTTGAAGGCCGAATGGTAATTTTCACAGAATGTCGCTGGCCCGGCTCCAGTACACCTTCCCAATCAAATTCACGAATGACCTCAAGGGTATCGTGCCCTGTTGCTGGTACAAAACCAATCGGCCAGAAGGTAACCGTCTGCGGCTGGTCGGAGCGATTGACCGCGACCAGCTTAATCTCAACAATCTCCCCATGCCTGACAGAATCGGGCATCACCACATTGGTCTTGATGACAGAAGATTCAGCTTTTAATTCTTCGATGAAGTCAGCAATGGCATGATATACCGGCATCGGGCGCAATCGGTCTTCGTGTTCATATTGCATCCAGCCATAACGCCGCTCGGTCCATGACGGCAGGTAAAGGCAGATTTCATGCGTCCACCCGGCAAAGGACCTGAGCAACTGGCTGGTTCTCTCCGCTTTGGCCAGCTCTCCATCCTGTCCGCCCGGTCCGGCCCAGGACCATCCGGCCCCAAAACCAACTTCTGTCACACGGATTGGATGGTTAAAAATTTTATTTGCATAAAGAGCCGTTTGCATCTGCCTAAGTAGAAAGAGGCAAGGTTGGATATCCCTGACGCCCCGGCCCGGGTAGGGGTGAAGTGATATTTCATCACAAAATTTCGCGGCACCATCTCGAAGCAATGGAGACAGGTAAGAATTGGCTCTTCCCATAATAATGGATACATTAGGGTCGATAAACTTGGCGTTTTCATAAAAACACCTTAGATAATTCATATAAGTCTCTTTCCCGCCGATCAAACCATAGTGAGGCACATCAAATTCTGTCCAGACCTCATAAGCAGGAACCCGGCCCTTAAAATGAGTCACCAGCGCACGAACAAATCGTTCATAATCCTCCCAGTCATCGGGCGGAAAAAAAGGATTGACAATAGATTTTTGATGAGCAGGCAGATCCTCGCGAGTTTTTGTATGTGCCCATTGAGGAGTACCATGAATGGTCATATAGGCAATACCAATTCCATAATATGAGGCCTCATTAATCAATTTGTCGACATATTCAAAATGATATTCTCCCCTGGAACTCTCAAATAACGGATTTTGGCCTTCAGGCATGCTGCCGCCCTGTATCAGCTTGCTCTTCATTTCGCCCCACATGCCCTGTATTCTCATTTTCCTTACACCGGCAGTGCGAATCAGCTTGAGTAGGGTGTCAGAAATGGTATCCGGAGTGCTCTCGGCAGGAGTATAGCCGATATCCCAGCTTTGACAGGCAGTAACTTGTGGTTTTGATGGGCAGAAGAAATGTTTTCTGGCCTGCTCTTCAGTGAGTATGAACTTCCTTGCTTTAAGTGAATGTAAATGAAATTTTCCTTTCCATTGATCAAATCGCAGCACCAGTCTTGCCGTCACGGCATTATTGCCGCGGTTATCCAGCTGGGCTTTCGTAATGGCCATCGGCCAGCCGGACCAACTTGACTTACCCATCAGCTGAGAAGAAGTCACAATCAACTGTGAATCGATTGTATTTCCGTCTTGATCCACGCTATCAATCGAGAATGTAAAGTTTCCACGAACGGTTTTAAATTCCCCCTCAATATGAAATGTATAAAAATGATTGATATGACGCCAGGTTAATTGCGGCAAACGAAATGAAAAAACAAAATCCTGTGTATTTAGCTCAATTGAATCAATATTTTCGACGCGGGGGAAATATTCAGCCAGGTCTTTATCGCCCAACTCAATGTTTGGTTGTGCAAACAGGGGAGCTACAACCCCAGTAAATACACAAAAAATCATCAGGATGCATTGAATCCATCTCATCGACGTAACATCCCTTATTATATAGGATGAAATTCATTATATGCTTTTCATTGTTAACTTTTTAATTATAAACTATCCTTTTCCATTTACAAATAAATATCCTGACTCAATCGGGCAGGATGAGTTGCCTGCCGCACCGTAGCTGGTTTCTTCGTAGATTTAGCGAAGTTGAATAGCATAGGTGGGTACCCACCAAAAGTGCACCAGACATCACATCGCAAATCCCAAAGAAACCAAACCAGAGATTCAAATTCAACCCAAAATCTGTGTCAATCCACTGTGACCGATGAAAAAACAGAAAAACTGCACAACCAGCGTTTAGAAATCCATCACTCCACACCCTCAAACTTATACCCCACCTCGCGCAGCGTGTGGATAAACCGCGGCCGGTGCGGATCCCGCTCGATCTTGCCCCGCAGCGTCGTCACGAACCGGTCCACACTGCGATGTCCCGAAAAACTGTTATACCCCCACACCGCGTTTAAAATCTCGTCCCGCGTCAGCGCCTTGCCCTCGCGCTGCAGGAAAAACTCGAGCAGCCCGTACTCCTTGGGCGAAAGCTTCACCTCCCGGCCATCCCGCAGCAGCACCCTTCCGGTCACGTCCAGCTCAAATTCCCCAAACGTATACCGCGTCGTCTCCTCGCGCTTCCGCCGCCGCAAAAACGCCCCCGCCCGTGCCAAAAGCTCCTTAATGCTGAACGGCTTGGTCACGTAATCATCCGCACCGAGGTTGAGCCCCAGGACAATATCGCTCTCCTCACCCTTGGCCGTCAGCATGATAATCGGTACATCCAGCCCCTCTTTCCGCACCAACCGGCAGACCTCGTAGCCGTCGAGCTTCGGCAGCATGATATCCAGCAGGATCAAATCCGCCCCGCCGTCCAGCGCGGCGTTTAACCCCGCCTCTCCGTCACTGGCCGTTAGCACCCGGTAGCCGGCGTACGCGAAGTTATCCTGCAGGCCCCGCAGCATCGTCGAATCATCTTCTACAATCAATATCGTTTCCATCGATATCTTCCACTCCTTCACCGCAAAAAGATATTCCCATGACTCGTCCGCAAACTCACCCTGTCGGGCCCATTTCCGATACTCCCGTGCAGGTTCTCCTCGGAAAGATTACCCCCGACCAGGACCGGGACATCCGTATGCACCTGGCCATGCGTCGTAGACATCGAAACCTCTCCGCTGAATCCCTCCGGCAGCAAAAACGTAATATTCCCGTGACTCGTCGCCACATCCGCCTCAAAAGCCTCCCCGGGCACCCGGGCAAAAGACACATCCACATTATCATGGCTTGTCCGTACTTTCAACCGGGCCGTGCACAAGTTCCGGCACACAATCAGATCATGGCTCGTACACAAATCAATTTCCCCTTCAATCCCGTCCGCATGAATTGGGTCATGCGTAGTCCGCGCTGCAACATTGCCCCGGATATTCACCAGGCGGATCGGGTCATGCGTCGTGACCAGCGCCAGGTTGCCGACAATGTTTTCACATTCAATCGGATCATGCGTCGATACCGCCGCGACATTGCCATGCAGATCCCGGCAGCCAATCTTGCCGTGCGTACTTGCCAGCGCGACATGCGTCTGGGCAGGCACCTCGATCACATAATCCACCCCCACCCACGCATCGCCAACTTCACCCAGTGGCTCTGTGACCACACGAATACGACCTCCATCCATTACGATCCGCACCTGTGCCTGTTCCAGCACTTCCTGCGCCCGCTGGTCCGTTCGTGCCTGAATCCGCACCGTCGCCCGGACCGTGCATGTATCACCTTCCACCCCCCGAACGGAAATATCCGAATGCCGGCTCTCTAACGCCAGTTCCAGCCCCGGCCCGACCGCTTCTGCCAGCACTACCTCCTTCTTTGCCCGGGCGTTATAATCGCACTGACACCCTCCCTGCATACACACACAACCGCTGACAGTAAACAGTAAAGCCGCAACTGCCGCACTCAAAACTAAATTTGGATATTGTTTTCTGCACATGTTCATCATAGCTGTCTCCCTTATAGTATTTTTTCGTCTGCTGCAACATCATCCTTCCGTGGAAAATAATACCGAAATGCCCACAAAGCAAATACGACCAGGATCAAATTAATAATCGCAACAAAAAACGCACCAATTATTCCAAAGATAAGAACATGATACAAAGCTGCCGCAATAAAGAGAACATAAACCCATCGCCACGGCTTAATCAACCCAATGATAAACAAAACCTTAAAACCCAGCCACAAAAGAGCCATCGGCTGATACATAATCATAAAAAAATTATTGATCCCCTCCAGTGCCAGCAAGGCCACAACCAGCCAGATCTGCCACGGGGGCGAATTGATCGCAAACGAATGCCGATTCTGGTTTTCCATCATGCCCCTTCCGCCGTCAAATAAACCCGAAATTCACTCCCTTTGCCCGGCTCACTGTCCACCTCGATGCGCCCCTTATGGGCATCCACGATAAACTTCACGATCGACAAACCAAGCCCCGTCCCCTCCGCCTGACGCGACAGCCGGTTATCCGCCTGGTAAAACCGCTCAAAAATCCGCCGCACCTCCCGCCGGCTCATCCCGATCCCCTTATCCTTCACCGCAAAGCACACACTGCCGCCCTCGGCACTCACCGAAAGCATCACGCACTTTTGCTCAAACGAATACTTGCACGCATTGTCCAGCAGGTTCACCACCACCGTCGTCATCGCGTCCCGATCCGCGTAAATCTCCGGCAAATCCTCCCCGATCCGCGTCTCGATCCGGCACTTCTCATTCTCGTACTTTGCCTGCAAGGCCCCGGCTGCCGCCTCCGCAATCTCCCCGGGTGCAAGCGGAACCAGTTCAAACGCCTGCTTGTTCCGCTCCATCCTCGAAAACGTCAGAAAATGATCGATCAGACGGCTTAGCCGCTCATTTTCCTTCGAGATCAGCCCCAGGTACTCGCCCACCTTCTCCTCGTTTTCATACCGCCCGTCCACCAGCGTATCCACCAGCAGCCGCATCGACGCCAGCGGAGTCTTCAATTCATGCGTCACCGTTGCGATAAAATCATTCTTGAGCCGGCTGAGCCGCATCTGCCGGTTAATCGCACCCGTCGCGACCGCCCCGCAAACCAGGATCGTCCCGATCACCAGCACACCCGTCCACAGGTAAATCGCACTCTGCCGTTTCGCCGCGGTCTCAAAGACATTATCATCCGCAAAAGTATAAGACACTCTTGCCCCCTCAATCGCAGAGTTGATCCCCTTAACCAAAAACGCACCGCCATCGGTGATTTCATCCCCGTATAAAACATTGCCGTAGCCATCCAGCACCCGTGCATCCATCCCCTCCATCGCCAGCGCATCGGCCGTCTCGGTAACCAGCCCCCGCAAAGTCTCCGCCGTCCAGATCGCGAATACATTCCCCTGCCGTACCGCGTACAATCCCTCTTCCCCTTCCAGCCGCACAAGCTCCCCAATCTCCGCCTGACCATACAAATCCCCCTCTACCAGCCGCTTGGCCGCCTTCAGTGCCAGCCGCTCCTTTCGGAGAACCTCCTTCGCCTTCGCGATCGACTCTCCCACATTCGGATACTCCCCCCGATACTTCTCCGCAATGCCGATCAGCTTTTCCAGTGCCCAAATCGTCGTCTCCGCCGAGTACTTCTCAAACTGCGTATACCACATATCCAGGTCGTTAAACATCGTCCCCGAACTGTACGTTCCATACACACGGTCCCGCCAGTCCACCTGCAATACCCGGATCATCGCCACCTGCGTCGGTGTAAACTTAGCTCTTATCTCCCGCTCATTTTCCCACAAAAGCTCATGGTGCAAGTCCGCAACGGGCACATCTCCCATCTCGCTACGCAGCCGCTCCAGGCACCGCAGTTTGCCCATATACGCACCAAACAACTCATCCCTGTCCCCCGTCTCTTCGATAATCTCATCGTATGCCGCCATCGCCGCCTCATACTCCCCCGCGTACTCCTGTTCCATCACCTCCTGTAAATCCGCACTGAAATCCCCCGTCTCATCTTCCTGCAAATACGGAAACACCACCTTGCCCGCCTGGTCAAAAATCACCGCCGAATCCGCCTTACCGCGAATTGCGTCAATCCACAAATGCACATTCTCCTTTTCTGCCAGGTAGCCGTGTCTTTCCAGTGCCTCCATTTCCTCTCGCCACAAGTCGCCAAACTCCCCTGCAAAACGCTCCGCCTTTTCATTGCACACATCAATCAGCTTTTGCCGCACCGCCAGCCGCTCATTGCGTACCGCCTGGTCCATAAACCACACAAGGCACACGGTGGGTACAACCACCGCTGCAACCAGCAGCAGCAGCACCCACCGCATCGGATTGGAACCGGCCTTATTCACCTGGAAACTCCACATCATTATTATTCTTTTGAAGAACATACAGTTCATGCTTGCATGTCATCAACCTGATCTCCTGCTGTTTCTGCCGCATGATATTCGTATAACGCAAAATACCAAGAACAGGCAGAGCCAACATAATATACAACACCAGCAGCAGGCAAGTGATTGGTTTCGAAGTCGTTTTTAACATTTCGCCCACCTTTCCACTATCTCTTCATCAGTTCCTGGGCCTTTTCCAGCCCTTCTTTCGCCATCTGGCTGTTAGGTTCAGCTCGAAGCCACAGCTTATAATATCGAACCGCCTGCTTGTAATTCCCTCTTTCCATATACACCTGCGTCAAACCGCTCAAACTCGCCGTCGCAGTTCCCTTACTGGCCTTGACAGCCTTTTCCCACCAGTCAACCGCCTTCTTCACATCCCCGGCCCCATGCGCAATCCAGCCCAATCCATTAAGCGCCGCGGAATTCTCAGGGTTCAGTTCCACGCATTTCGTAAATGAATCCGTCGCGTTTTCCGTCTTGCCCTGGTTAAACTGCGCCCACCCGAGCCCCTGGTAGGCATTTTCTGCTTTGGGGTTCAATTCAATCGCCTCCGCAAACTTCTCTTCCGCCTCGGCCAGCTTTCTCTCGCCCCACAGCTTCCAGCCTTCGGAGGTCAAAACCTCGGCCCGCAGCTTATCTTCCCGCGTCAGGGGTACACTCTCTTCCTGCTGCAGCTTGAGCGTATTGATCGCGCCATCGGCGTTGTTGCGAACGTTAACATCCTCATCTTCCCGGGCCTTTTCCAGTACTTCCAGCCCATCCAGGTCTCC
>CAYVUI010000112.1:0-14195 GCA_964454745.1 uncultured Pirellulales bacterium
CCTCGGTGCCAGCGGAAGGAAACGTCTTTTTGTAGTTGGGGGTTACTCGAATCCTCGATAATGGCGGTATAGGGCCGGACCAGGCCGCCTTTTTCCTGGCCTACGGTATACCAGCCGGCGTCCTGCGAGAGGAGAAGCTGACCAATGTATCCGCGACCGATGATGTCCTGAATCATTTCAACGTGCCGCTCCAGCCGGCGAGTTCCCACGCCGTCATATTCCAGCCAGACCCCCATTTTTGCAAGCTCAGAATGTGCATCCATCGGGGCGATCCCGTCGGCATGGGCTATTATCAATCCATCTCCTGCTATGCCCGCATTCCGGATACGCCGGGCGACCTCGAGTGCCGCATTGCCCCCGCCGACATGGCACATGATAACCAGCCCGGTCGCCAGGTGCGTCTTTGCCGCGGCCTGGACAATTTTTACCTGGCCCTCGGTCAGTTCCTTCGCATCTACGCCGATCTTGATAAAACCCGGATAGATTCCGGTACCGTCGATTCCAAGCTCAACTTCACGAATCCAGCGTTTGGCGATCTCACCCGGCGTTTCGTCCTGTACAAAACCCGGCAGGTATTTCTCCCGCAGGGCACCATAAAAACCGGTATTGGTGAGGATATGAATCCCGGTCGCTTCACTGAGCGTTCGCAGCACCTCGACATCCCGGCCGAGATACGCGGGTGTACAGTCCACGAACCAAGTGAAACCGTGATCCAGAACCTGCTGTAAATACGGCTCCATTATTTCGACGACTTCATCGTCATTCCAGCGGTCCGGGCTGGTCTTTTCGGCACCGATGAAGTCTACCATTACGTGCTCGTGGCAAAGCCCGCGACCGAGCGAATTGGGCTCTAACGCACCGCGTACTGTTATAATTTTACCTTGCATTGGTTTAAAACTCCCGGCTGAACTGATCCCAACATCTGGATTCGCAGAGACAACCCCAACGATTAACAGGATCAAGATTGTCGCAATTTCATTTACTTGGTTCAGGGTCCATTTCATAAGATCACCCCCCGCTTTTATCATTTCAATCTATGCAAACATTTTACCTGGATGAATGAGAATCGTCTAAATATTTCCCCGATAAACCAACCCGCTATCACTGAAAAGTGAATCTTTATCAGACTCATATCTGAGAAAAGCTGTTTCCCAGCGTTCAATCGGGATTTTTATCAGAACTTCTGATTAAGCAGCCCTCGGTTCCAGCCGATACACCCGCCAGCCGACACGAAAAAGGAAACAGCAGAACCCGGCGGAGTGGAAGAAATGAATGGATTCAACAGTCAGATTACGGAGCTTTTAGAGTCTCCCGAGGGCCACCCGAAAAAGGTGCGGGACCTGGCACTGAAACTTTTTGACGACCTGGGTCCGATTCACGACCTGGATATTCGTGAGCGGAAATGGCTGGAACTTGCGGCCCTTCTTCATGACATCGGCAAGGAAATCAGCAGACGCAAACACCACAAGTTCAGCCAGAAGATCATCCTCGCTTCGAGTTGTATCCCCTGTGAAGATTATGAGAAACCCATCATCGCCCTGGTCGCCCGCTACCACCGCAAGAAAACCCCGGATATCACACATCGGCACTATCGCAACCTTTCGCCGGCATGGCAGCATAAGGTCTCGACGCTTGCGTCTATCCTGCGGATTGCGGACGGACTCGACAAGAAAAAGACCGACGAGCCTCAGCAGGTAAAGAGCACCATCGGTTCAAAACGGGTAATCCTCGACGCCGACCCACCCAAACCGGTGAAGAAAAAATTCATCCGCCACAAAGCCGCACTCTTTCGCAAGATTTTTGATAAGTCCGTGGTGCTGAATTAAAAAAGCCCCGGAGGATCGAAATCGCCCGGGGCTTTGAAATCAACAAATCGCGAGAGGCTATTCAACCATCCAGCCGGAAGTGACCGTGCTAAGATCGTCGAAGTCCACCTTGCTGTCAAAGGTGCAGTCACCGCAGCCGCACATTCCGCAATCGCCGTCGAGCCAGCGGCCCGCGACAATCGCAAAGTCGGCAAAATCCACCACGCCGTCGCCATTGGTATCGCCCGGTAGATCAATAATATCTACGATGCCGTTTTCGTTACAATCCGAGGAGCGAATCCCGATGCCGGTTCCAGCCTCATCACCATCGCCCATGAAAGAGACGAAAATCACTTGGCCGTCCTGCGAAAGAACACCCTCGGTGGCAACCTCGTAAAACGGATCATAGAAGTAGATCGTACCGTCATTGCCGATCAGGTACACGCCGTTATCAGAACTTGTACTGCCATCACTCCATGTTTCGTTAATTGTCCAGGTTCCATCCTGGTTCATGTTCATTACACCCCATGCGGTATATGGAGTTTTGGTGTACATATCGGTCCTGAATTCTTCAAAAAGATATCGCCCGGCAATACTCTCATAGGTTCGGTCAAAGGCCTTTTTGAGCATGAACGTAAAGCCAAGGTCATCTTCTTCTACTGAATTGAGATCGTAATTCATCAGGACTCCGCCCTGGCCAACCTGGATCAGTGCCGGCCCTTCGCCATCGATGACAATGTCAACTGTCGCATCGGCGGAATTGAGCGACCAGGTACCGCCGACGAAATCGTAAGAACCGTCCGTATACTCGCTGAAATACACCCAGGTATGATCCTCGTAGACCTGCATGATCCCGATTTCAGCATCCGACCAGGAGGACGCAACACCCAGCCAGTGGCCAAACGCCGCATATTCACCCACGAGATCGGCCTCGGTAACCCCGATGGCCTTTTTGACGAAAATGTAGGAGCTGAGGTCATTTTCCTGATCTGCTGAGCGGTTGAGCGAGGCAAGGATGTTCGTACCGGGGATCAAGTGCACAAGGCCCTCACCCTCGATGTCCATATTCAGCCAGCCGTCATTGTCAATAGAGCTGTCATGGATTGCAAGCGTTTGCTCAACCGAATCTCCGCTGTCTTCGAGGTAATTGAATGTAATGGAGTCAGGTGTGATGAGAACCTCGCCGGAAAGTGTACCGACGCCCTGCGTGGTAAGGTCGGCCTCGATCATGCCGTACCAGTAATCACCGGGTACTTCAAACGGCTGGCCTTCGGGGTCGGTTCCATCGTCAGCAGCCTGGTACACATATACACTGGTTTTTGCACGGTTGAGGTTCTCTTCATCGCTGAATCCACCGATGACATACGGAATACCATTGTGCGTAACGACCATGTGACCGCTTCTGGCCATCGGCAGGACTGGCTTGGTCTCAAACGTTTTCGCGGCGATATCAAATGCGGTAAATTTATTGCTGGGCCAACTGGTATCAAAATCCCCTTCAATACCGCCGATCAGGTATGCCTTGCCATCGACAACCGGGGTTTGAGTAGCATAAGAATATACCCTTGCCGCACCGGAGGCAGCCGTGCAATAATTCCTTGTCCAGGTGTTGGAAGTAAAGTTATAGACCATCACTTCCGTATTCATTTCATTGGCAACGATATCATAGCCGCCAATGAGATAGGCACTGTCGCCGTATACCGCGACCGCGGGCTGGAGCAGGTTCTTTGGCATATCAGTCACAAACCGCCATGTGTTTGTCGCGGGGTTATACGCTTCGACCTTTGTATAAAAAACAGGTTCACCTCCGCCGGGGCCCTCGTCTTCATAGGAGCCGCCGAAGAGATATATCTCATCGTTGTACAGGGCGATCCTGCAGGCCGCCGCGGCGGTGGGCTTTTGCTGGAGCTGCGTCCAGGAGTTTGTGGCCGGGTTATACATCTCGTTGAAATTCGCCGTACCGGAATAGCCCAGGTCCGTAAGATAGCTCCAGGCTCCGAATACGTAAAACTTGCCGCCCCAACCGATCCCGCAGACTTCTTCGACACCGTTCCAGGATTCGAGGCGGGGATGGTCCGCAATCGGTGACCAGGTTTGAGTGTTGATATCATACTTTTCGCCGACGCGAAGGTTTACCTGGTCCGGGTTGCCGTTACCGCCGAATACAAAAATTTCATCACCGATTACACAACCGGCAAACTGGTCCCGCGCCGTGTTCATATTCGAGACGAGCTGCCAGGAACCCGAAGAGGAAGAATCCACGGTCTCCCAGGCCAGGCTCGGATAATTACCGCCAAGAATCTGCCAGGTATTGGCGAAGTCCCAGTTTGTAAAGGTGGACTGGGTTTGCATTTCGCCGGTCGTTTTCCCAACGGCCCCGTCGCCTGTAGATGCGGAAATACCGGAGGTATCCACATCCCAGTAACAGGAAGCTGCAAGACTTCCGCTGTATCCGCCTGAGAATCCGCCAATCAAATAACAAGCATCAGCAATAGAGAGAACGGTAGATGAATAACAGTTTGTGATGGTCGAAAGCTGAAATCTTCCGAATGCTCCCCCGAGATCATAGGAACCCGCACCGACACTTACGGTACCTGTTGTATAGCAATTTAAAACGGTACTGCTGTATGAGGCACCGAACAGTCCGCCAATTTGCGAGCTGTTACTTCCGCAAAGAACGGTGCAATCGGCATAAGAGGTTTCCACAGTACTTGCCTCGACCATACCAGACAAACCGCCGATATGTATATTCGCACCGGCCTCGGTATTAATTGTCACCTGGGCACAGCAATTCGTGACCTGTCCGCCCGACCTGACCTGGCCGCACAAACCGCCGATACCATGGGAACCATATCCGCCATTGATGCTTCCACTGGCAAAACAGTCCTCAATGTTTCCCCCGCTGCTGGTATCCGTTCCGTTTACGGCACATAAACCGCCGAGATATTTGTTTCCGTTGATGATCATATCACGAAGAACAATATTCCGTAAAACGCCGAACTCCCCGAGCCTGCCGAACAAACCAAGGAAGTCGCCGCCGTTGATGTTCAAATTGCTGATGGCATGATTGTCACCGTCGAAAGTGCCCTCGAAGGCCGGCCCCTGCCAGGAGGTTTGCGTCGCCGAAGGAGCGATGACCGCTGAGGTGAAGGTTTCTCCGTCCAGGTCAATATCCGCCGTCACAATGAAGTGCTTGTCGTAGTCATCCGTATTGGCGCCCAGGTCCAGCAGATCCTGTTTGGTCGCGATCTGATAGGGATCGCCCTGGGTTCCGCTGCCGCCGGAGTATTTACCGTCAAGAATTCTCTCCCATCCATCAGATCCAGAGTCGTTCCAAACTTCTTTGACAACTCCGATACCCGGACAATAATAACTTTCATCGATATCTCCGTCACCGCTGTTCCAGGAATAATGCAGACACCCTGAATAAGGGCCGGCCCCGGTTGACATCTGTGATACGGTCTGATTGAGGCCCAGCACTTCGTGAAATTCTCCGCCCATAAAATCATACACCTGTCCAACCTGTGGGTTCGCAGGTAAAAAAATCGGAGTATCATTGACAGTCGCTGCCTGCCAGGATACCGGACTTCCCGCATCATCCAAGCCGGTTATTTTCAAAACACGTATATTACCATCAGCGTCCTGGGCAATTCGGACATCGTAGTATTCGACAGCCGGATTGGCTCCATGCCCCTCAATCCTCATAATCAGACAATCGACTCCCAGAACCGTTTCCGCTCCAATCAACGAATAACTGCGGAATGAACCGTCGAAAGTTCCATATCCCGCAAGTGTATAGCTCTCCCCAATATTCATAAGGCCAAGCCATTGATTTGTAATAACATCGGAATCGGCATTGAACACAACCTGGGGCAGAGTATCAATTACATAAATATTATCGATGTATCCGACTGCACTGCCGCCTTCAGCGTCACAGAGAAAAGAAGCCTGAGCAAAGGGAACCGCCCCCTCAAAGGGGTAAAGACCGATGAGCACACTGTCAGCATAAAACTCAACCACCCCGGCGTTGTACACAATCGCAAGGTTGGCCCAGTTTGTCAGCAGGCAATAGTTCTCAATAATTTTCGAAAAAATCTCCGCCTCATTTTGCTCAACAATCAACTCGAGATCAACTTGTGTTCCATCCTGCGAAGGAATCATCAGGATTTCAGCGATATAACCGTCTCCAAACTGAAAAGTAAACCCTGCGGCAGCATCCGAACCGGTGAAATTGTGAAGCATAACATCGCCGGAAACACCGTCCATGGAAGTATCGGTTAGCCCGAATTCAAGTGATGCCCATTGAGAGTCTGAAGGATTCAATCGAAGCTGATTGTTTTCAACGTTATACGCAGTGGAAGCTCCTTCAGCCTGGATTGTATACTTTGAACCTTCGATATTGCCGCTGTTGAAGTTATCATATAGGTTGAGAGGAATCGGTATCCGCGTAAAGGGATTGTCAAACTGCTGGGCAATATAAAAGGCCCCGCTCCATCCTTCTTCCGTAAAATCGTGGGTCTGGAAATGTACGCGATAGGTTCCTTCCGGGATGGTTCCGGGAATCGTCCAACTGTAGCTGCCCACGCCCGGCTGGTTCATGGCAATCGTATAGGCATCCGGGGTCCAGGAACCTTCTTCCAGGGGCTCAAGATAGAGATGAACAAAATCCTGGGGATCCAGATCCCAAGTCAAGTCAATGGTTTGCCCGGGCTGATAATGAACCAGCGGCTCCCAGTCCCACTCCCAGCTTGTACTGCCTACTCCAAACTCGTCATACGTCTGATAGGTTGTGCTGTTACGGCTCTGGCCAAAGAGCACCCGGCTTCCGGGAAGGCCTAATGCGGAGCTATCTATTGCGGCCTCGATATAAGCACCGTTGACTGCGATCTGGCCGTTTTCATTAATCAGGTACCAGTCCCAGGGGTCATTGCTGTTAAAGCCCTGGGTAACGACATCCCATGAAAAACCGTCATGGGCAAAATCGAACTGTTTCATACTCACGCTGGCAGCAAAGTCGTAATCATCATTTACAAAGAACCGATACAGTATCCCGGTATCGACTTGATCGGCAACCTTGAGCAGCACGTACACCTGATTCTGGTCACTGCTGTACGCCGCCTTGATCCATTCTACATCGGATCCTGAAGCACTTACGTCATCTTCGCCGCTGTTGTCATCGGTGATAAGCTCTGCAACTCCGGACCATTCTGAAATGGAACCGTCAACGGTTACTCCCCCGGGCAGGGTACCTAACAAATCAAGTGAACCGGCAAAAACCGCACCGCAAATAAAGACTGAGAAACAGACAAATAGAGAAATCACACGGGCCATCATCACTCTCCTTACAATCCATACACATCAAGGTTAACAAATCATAAACGCTTGTAATGGATTCCCCCGATCCAAAACGGCTCTCTGCCCCTGAGGACGGGGCAAAACAAGATGTCAATATACTCTTAGTAGATATTCAATGTCAACTACGTTCACACCTAAAAACGCGTAAAAAAATGATTACCTCAACGATTCAATCCCTACAATCCCTAAAATCATCCAAACCTGCATCCTGACAGGAAGTTGCTACTTCTCATCTCGCAGAACAAAGCCCGGATGAATCCAATCGCCCCAGACCCAGTAGAAATTGGAGAATTCCTTCGCCTTTAGCACCAGCTCTTTGCTGCCTTCGGGGATATCGATCGCAATATTGTATGGATCGTCCTCGACGCTCATCTTGTCCGACTGGAACACCTGCTGGCCGTCGATGAGGATCTCAAAGACGATATGCCCGCGGATGTCCGAGAGGTCGTCAATTCCGATCATCGCGACAAATTGCCTGTAGTTCGGCTGAAGCGGAATGATGATATGGTCGTGCTTGAACAACTCATAGCCCTTGTGGAACTTCGTGCCCTGGACCTGGAACTGGTCGGCGTTATAGGAAATGAACCGATACGACAGCCTGCGGGTCGCGTGATTGACCTTGTTGAGCAGGACATCGCGATTGAGGGGGACATCGGGCACAATTGGGCGGTCCACCTTGCGGAAGGTAATACGGTCCTGGGGGCCGATGCGTTTGCCATCGCGATAAACCGCTGCGCGTATTTCTGTGGTCGCGTCCACTTCAAACGGATCGCGGTAAACTTTAGAATCCGCGGTTGGCTCTGTTCCGTCGAGTGTGTAATGAATTGTTCCGCTGGGCGTGAGCTTTTGAATCACAACGCGCTTTTGATCGAAAAAGAGCTTGCCGCCTTCGCAGTCAATCGCAAGGGTGGGCTTTTCAAGCGGGACCTCACCTTTCCAGCCGCTCTGGGCCGCCGCCTCGGAATAAATCCTGTGCAGCAGCTCATTGTATCCACCGGGGCGTTCGTTCCAGTCGAAGCGGTTGTCCTTCCAGAGATTGCGGCAGTCGACGGGCGTATTGATCGTACCGCCGATGCCGTAGCCGCAGTTGCCCTCAAGGTAAGTCAGGTCCGAGCCGGTATCGAGGTAGATTGTCTTGTCCTTGCTCTGGTGGATGATATTGTGGCTGATGTGATTGTCGGCCCCAAGGGCAAACGTGTTGAGTGCCCCGCCGTCAGCCAGGCCGAGCATGTTCCTGGAGACGATATTGTAAGCAATCCAATTGTCGCGTGCATGGGTGTACTTCATAAACTCGAGGTGGGTAAAAACGCCGCGATGTTCGAGCATTCGCCGGCGGGAGCCTTCGGGCAATTCGTCCCAGCGGACCTGGTACTGGTTTTCGTAATTGCCGTAGGCGTCGGTATGGCCTGCCACCCAGTCATCCTCGGGCGACCAGCCGAATTTGGCGGCGTCATTGATATGCGTATAATGTGCCCCGACCATCATGACGGCGGAAAACGGGGTTTCGTAGATAAAATTGTGCGTTATTTTGTTGCTGCCGCTCTGGTAGATCGAGATGCCGCTGCTGTGCATGTAGTCGTTGGCACCGCAGTGATGGATTACGTTTCGCCGGATCACGTTATTCTTGTTGACGTCCAGTGTGCCCGGGCCGTAACCGAAAAGCTGGATGCCGCCGCTGCCGGTGTGGGCGATCTCGTTGCCTTCGACGCGGATGCGCTGGGCATGATGATTAAGGGTTACCCCGTAGGTACCGACATGAACGATGCGGTTGTCACGGATTGTGATGTCCTCGGCCCCGGAGATGTAAATCGCGGCGTCCGGGTTCTCAAAGTTGCGGACGAGCCAGTCCTCGGGCCACTGGTCCTCGGGCATGCGGTCGGTGCCGCGAAGTTCGAAGCCCTCGAAAGTGACATCGTGGACCAGCCGGCCTCGTTCCTCATCGCCTTCAATGCGGATGAGTTCATAGAGCCTGGAGGCGTACACCTCGGCTGTATCAAATCCGTTCTCCTCGGGCCAGAGATAAATCCGTCCCTGCTCGGAATCTACGCACCACTCGCCAGGCTGGTCGATAAAGGCCAGGGCATTGATCAGCTTGAAACGGTTGCCGCGCATCCAGTCTTTCTTCGGGCTGCCCTTGTAAAGGACGTTTCGGCTGTGGCGCTGTGCGTGGCCGCTTTCGACGTCGATATCCCGCAGGACGGAAATGCCGTTGGCCCAGATGATCGGAATCCAGCTCATCTCGAGGTCGCCGTTGTCGGGAAGATGTTCGAGATACGGCTTTACGTGCTCGGGAAACCAGATTCGCTGGCCGTCGGGGCCGGGATTACCGAACTTGACAATGCCCTCGTCGCCCTCGAAGAAGCCCTCGTTTGGATAGGATGACAGCTTTTGGGCGTTTCCGTTTACCACCAGGAAGTGGGGACGCCAGCCTTTTTCGATATCGCAGCACCAGAGTTTACCCTTTGCTTTTGGATCGATGTACGCGGGGGTTTCACCGAGTTTTTTCCAGCCGGTTACGATCCGGTCGCCGCGCAGGACGGGCGTTTCGTTTTTGTAGGCACGGTACACAACCGGACTGTTGGGCAGACCGGAATCCTGCCAACTGAGCTCAAAACGCCGGTCGAGAAAATACTGACCGCCGCGCAGTATGACGGTGACACCGTTACTGGGTAACTGTCCCTGTTTTTTGAGTTCGCGGATTGCGTCGCGGGCGCGTTCAAGGGTGGCGAAAGGTTTTGCGAGGGTTCCGGGGTTTTGATCGCTGCCGGCTGTAGATACGTAAAAGTTAACCTTTGCAAAAGCTGGAACCGCTAAAACAGCTAAAACCAACAGTAATATAAGATTATGAATCTTTGAAATCATAATTCATCCTGTAAAAAATGTAAATTATGTTTACGTTAACGATACCTGCGAAAAGCTTACCTTTTCATGCCTCAAATTGCAAATGCATTTGTGAAAACAATTGCTTTCACCCTTACCGCGAAACGGCAGGTTTTAACACCCGGGCATGAAGGTACAGATGTGGATACGTATGTAAACCGTTGGAGGAACGGGAGATAAAAAATATACTTTTTTCAGGCCCCGGCAGGATAGTGCAAGCGCAACTGGCAGCCGTGGTGTGCAGTTTTTACAGCGGCTTGTACCAGACGTTCATGCTCTCGATGCGGCCGGCGATGTTGGTGTTATTGACCAGGCGTCCGGCGTATTCATAGCCCGCCTTTGCGAAGGTGACATTCATCCCTGCGGAAGCCGCACGGGCGATGGTAAAGGCGGTTTTAAAGTCCTTTTTTCGCATGGCCTCTTCCATAATATAGAGCAGTCGCAGGGCGAGATTGCTGCCGCGCTGGTCGGGCAGGGTCGCGAAATCGGTCATCTCGACATGGCCGGCCTCGGGCGACATTTCCGCGGAGGCCAGGGCAACGATTTTTGCTTCTCGGACTGCGCAGAAGTAATCCACGTGGGTCTCCATCGTTTCGCGCAGGTAGGCGGGATCGTCGATGGCAAAGGGGTAGCTGTCAAAAACCGTACCGTACACGCGTGCCATCTCAATGGCGTCGGAAGGTTCGCATTTTCGCAGGGTATATTCGCCGTTTTTATCGCTTTTAAGCTGCTCAGGACTAATGATATCCTTGCCCTGCGCGATCTCGAGATTGCGGTCATTGACGGTCTTGTCGGCCTCGTTTAGCCGGGTTTGGCAATAGAAACGCGAAAGGAAAAGCCCGTCTTCTTCGCCGTTGTAAAAACCGGGCACGGAGGCCTCGACTTCGAAATCGTGCGCGAGAAAGCCCCGCTTCGCAGCGGCTGGCACTTTGGCGAAAATTTTGGAATATCCATACTCCTTCGCCTTTTGGTCCAGGGTTTGGGCCAGTTTTTCCGGATCGGCCTGGGCGATTTTCATCAGGTAAATCCGCTGGTTCATCGGGCCGTGCTGAACGAGCGCAGAATCGATATATTCCATCGTATCGGCCTGATTTAACTCACCGTTCGTCTCTAAATCTTCCGCCGTTTTTTTCTCCGGAAACATCAAGGATACAAGGACATAAAGGACCAGCGAAGTGGTGATACCGTAGAGGGTTACATCAAAGCCCCAGGCCTGCATCGCCTCGGGCAGCAGCGATTTTTTGAGCATCAGCAGGATCGTTACCACCCCTCCGCCGAGCATGGCTGCCAGTGCGCCGTGGCTGGTGCCGCGCTTCCAGAAGTAGGCCCCAACGGTCGGGACCACCAGGCCGGAGACCATAAACGCATAGGCATACAGGATGGCATTCAGCACCGTGCCGAACTGGGCTGCGAGCAAAACCGAGAGGGTTCCGATCACAAAGGTGGCAACCATCGAGAGGCGGATCGAGGTCTTTGCGGAGACGTTTTTGATCCAGTACCGCTCGATTACGTCATTGACGAAATTGCCCGACGAGGCCATCAGGCAACTGTCGGCTGTGGACATGATCGCGGAAAAATAGGACGCAATCACGATGCCGGTTACCCCTACGGGCAGGATATCGCGAATGAGCATGGGCATGGCCATTTCGGATTCCGCTTCCGGGAAGACAACGCGTGCGCACATCCCGAGGAAGACGCCGGTAAAGGCCATGATGGGGTACTCGAAAATGCCGGCGACGTACCACGCGCGCCGGGCCTGTTTTTCGTCCTTGCAGGCGTACATCCGCTGGTAGAGCGTCATGCCGATCAGCCAGATCGGGACAATCGTAATCATCCAGTTGAAAAAGGTTACCCATGAGATATTGGTCAGTGAGAAAAAGTCACGGGGTAAATTCTCTCGCAGTGTTGAGAATCCGCCGATTTTGTACAGTGCCACGGGGATGGTCACGAACATCAGGCCGGTCAGCAGGATACCCCACTGGATGGTATCGGTATAGATCACGGCCTTTAGCCCGCCGATTACGGTATAGAGGATCGTAATGACCGCAATGGTCAGCAGTGCAAAGGTGACCGGTTCCATTCCGAAAGGATTGGTCTGGAGGATCGTCGCGGAGGCCAGCTTGGCGCCAGCGAGCATCTGCGCACCGGTAAAGCCGAGGTATCCAATCCCGGAGATCAGGGCGGCTGTGAGGGCGACCGTACCGTTATAACGGTGGCGCAGGAAATCGGGAAACGTCATGAACTGATGCTTCTGATCGAGACGCTTGATTTTGGGAATGATCAGGACCGCGGTCATCCAGGCCCCGACCAGGCCGGTAAACAGCAGCCACGAACCGGAAAGCCCCATCAGAAAGCCGACGCCGCCAAGACCGATGGAAAACCCGCCGCCGACATCCGTCGCAACGATGGAGAGCCCGACATGCCAGGCCTTGATCGACCGCGAACCAACATAATAGTCCTCCGCGGTTTTGTTTTTGAAAAAATAATACAACCCAATGGCCAGCACGCCGGCCATATACAATCCAAAGATCAGGTAATCAACTAAATGCATAACTTCGTTCGTAAGGTTTAAACATCATTTCGTTCAATGGGAGTTACTCCGACTGGTCTCTTCGGTCGTGCCGCTCATTGGAGGCAGGCACCAGCGCGATCGTGCGGTCATAATCGGCCAGGAGCTGCTCGATTCCAATCGATTTGTGCTCCTTTGCATCATCAAGATGCAAAACCAGGTCGCATTGCTCGCACTTTCGGTTACAGAAGATCGGTTCATACGAATCCGGCTCTTTATAAGTGGTAATCACGCCTTCATAATTTCGCAGGACAACCTTGTTGGTCGACCAGGAGATCAGGTAATTGGGCATGACGGGGATCTTGCCGCCGCCGTTGGGTGCGTCGATCACATAGGTCGGCACGCAAAAGCCGCTGGTGTGGCCGATCAGGCTTTCCATGATCTCGATCCCTTTGCCAACCGGGGTGCGGAAATGAGCCAGGCCCTCGGAAAGATCGCACTGGTAGAGGTAATACGGACGGACACGATTCATCACGAGCTTGTGCACAAGGGCTCTCATGATACGCGGACAGTCGTTTACCCCGGCCAGCAGTACCGACTGATTGCCCAGCGGAATCCCGGCATCGGCCAGCATTGTCAGTGCCTTTCGGGAAGACTCGGTCAGTTCGCGGGGATGATTAAAATGCGTATTGATCCATACCGGGTGGTGCTTTTTGAGCATCTCGGTGAGGTCTTTGGTAATCCGGGCAGGCATGACCACCGGTGTGCGGGTTCCGATTCGAATGACCTGCACGTGTTCGATGGAGCGAAGCTCGCCGAGGATCCAGTCGAGCATATCATCGCTGAGCAGGAAGGGATCGCCTCCGCTAAGCAGTACGTCACGGACGCGCGGATTGGAACGGATGTAGTCGATGCCCTTCTGAATTTCCGCCTTGTTGGGGATAGAATCGACATCACCGACTCTGCGTTTGCGGGTGCAGTGGCGGCAGTACATCGAGCACATGTTACTGACCAAAAGCAGCACGCGGTCCGGGTAGCGGTGGGTAACGCCGGGCACGGGGCTGTCCTTGTCCTCATGCAGCGGGTCTGCCATGTCAAAACGGACGACGTCCAGCTCGTGCATCGAAGGAAAAGACTGCTTGAAAACCGGGTCGTTTTCGAGGTCTTCCGTATCGATCAGCGAGAGGTAATACGGCGTGATCGACATGGGAAATTCCTGGACGGTTTTTTCAAACGCCTTGCGGGTCTCGTCGTCGAGCTTGATATCGAGCAGTTTCTCGAATGTGTCCAGATCGCGGATGCAGTGCTTGAGCTGCCATTTCCAGTCCTGCCAGTGCGACTGGCCCATACTGGTATCAATACCGTCAATAATTTTCTGCTGGGTTTCACCAAATGTCATCTCTGTCCCCTATATTTTTATATCTGTTTTATTTACAATATGTTATGCGCGTGCTGCCGCATAGTTGCGCTCATACAGAGCAAAAACACCGCTTAAAAAAGAATAAAGCCATCTATCGGGCTTTACAGGCATATCCTCAGGAAAAGGATACGAATGAAAAGAGTAAAAAACGTTCTTTAATGACGTTTAATTACTAGACCTTAAACAAGCGAACTCGGTTTGTCTTTCAATGAATTCCGAGCTTGGC
>CAYVUI010000113.1:0-14163 GCA_964454745.1 uncultured Pirellulales bacterium
CATCGGTGAGGCCGAGGACTGGCCTACGCTGCACGGTTCGACCGTGGAGGTGGAAACCCCGTATGACAACATTACGACAATTATGCACGAAGGTGCCAGCGGCGGCGGGAAAAGCGAGATGCTCGAACAGCCGCACCGCTGCGAGGATGGGCGATTGCTGCTTGCACGCAATACCCTCACCGGGGAGGAACGGACCCTTTCGATCAGCCAGAACTGCCGGCTGTACCCGGTGACCGACGATATGGCTATGTGCAAACCCGTACTTGATTCCGAGCAGGAATATCTCGAAGTTCAGGACGCGGAAAAGGCATGGTTCGTCCGGGTCAATCATATCGAGAATATCGGCACCGATCCGCACCTTGAGACCCTGACGGTGCATCCGGCCAAGCCGCTGTTGTTTATGAACATCGATGCGGTGCCGGGTTCAACGGCCCTGATCTGGGAACATATTATGGATGAGCCGGGCAAACGCTGTCCGAATCCAAGGGTGATCCTTCCGCGGGACGCGGTGCCCGATGTTATCAACGGCAAGGTGCAGGTCATGATTCGCAGTTTCGGCATTCGCACGCCCCCGTGTACGAAGGAGCACCCGACGTATGGCATTGTCGGTTACCTGCACATTCTGCCGCCGGGCCTGGCGTGGCTGTGGCGGCTGGTCGCGCCGCGCGGACACGGCAACCCGAGTATCGTCGATACCGAGGGGATGACCAGCGAGGGGGTTGGCTCGTACTGGCCGTTTGCAACCGGGCGGATCGTGGACCATGCGAACCTGCTGTTTCGCCAGATCATTTCGACTCATAAGGTTCGCTATGCCCTGATTCCCAATCAGCATGTCGGTGCGTGGGAGACCAGCTTCATGCCGCAGTGGATCAGTCGGGAATACCTGGCACGCCGCGGGGCGGCACCCTTCAGGCCCAATCAGCTCATCCCGGCACGCTGTCCGCTGCTCGGGTACGCTTTTGATTCGATCCAGGTCGAGGGGACGCAGATTCCGCACTGGCTGCTCCAGGTCGAGCTTCAACAGGAAGTGGGTACCGAAGGCTATGACAAGGGCGCGAAGATTCTGCAGGACTTTTTCGAGCGGGAACTTCAGAAATTCATCCATCCGGACCTCGACCCACTGGCCAAAAAGATTATTGACTGCTGCCTGCAGAAAGGTTCCGTCGAGGATTATGAAAAACTGATCAAGCTGTGATATTGCTTTTTGCTGAAATTTGACATCCTGGGTGCTGTTTTTCGACATAATGACAAAAAATAGCCAATATAGTGGTATTTCAACAAAAATTACACCAAATCCCTGCCCTGAGCACAGCCGAAGGTTGTGCGAAGCTAACGGAAGAAACGCATGCCGATCAAAACACCCCCGGCCGAAGACCATAACCTCATTGAAATAGTTGATCGTTTGTCAAATCAAAGATGAGACCTTTGCGGTCTTTGCTTGAGAATATTAATCAAAATCAGCCTGACCTAAGGGGGCATCGCCCACCAAAAACCTACTTATTCATTATATTGCTATAAGCTACACATGCTCCAATTATTGCTGAGGCTCCACATACCCACCTTAGTATCTGTTCACCCCAAGTGTAGGTAATAACCTCGGACATGTATAATAAGAAAACATGACTTCCTAATGTAAGTATCAATACAAGAAAAATAAGCGTCCCAAAACAAATTTTTATATTTGCTTTGGCAAAAAGTTTCTTTACTGTATAAATAGCCGTATACCCCCCTACGCCTGCAGCAAAAACTTCTTTTAATATGATTTCAATCAAATTATTGCCCTGTCCTCTTGCAATATCAAGTATTCGTAAAAACGCAAAAAATAAAAAATAAACGGCTAACCATACCAACAATGATAAAGTGACACCTAAAGCTGTTTGAACAGCAACTTTCATAGCACTTTTTCTATCTGCATTCTGTGTCATCTACACTGCTCTTTTCCTTCAGTTTGTTTTCGGCTTTGAATAATGTTCCTAGCTGTATTCTCCCAAAAAGAAAAAAAAGGCTTGTTCCAATATAAAGTAAAAATGAGACAAGAACTCTTAGAAATGTGGGTTTTTTAACAAGGCAAAATGCACTACAAATCCAGCTTATCAATAATGCATATGCTGTATGAGCAAAAAATTGACCGAAATACAAATAAAATTCCTGCAAATACTGGAATTGTTGCATCTTATCTTGATTGAGCTCACAAACATTTTCATCCATTGTGCACTGACCAATATTAGCACCCCAAAGCAAAAATCTTATAAGCTCATAAATCATAACAAAAGGACTATACAAAAGCTGATATATAAAACGTTGATTATGCCACGGAGCTTCCCTTACGGTTTTACCATTACTATTCTCAAGACAAGCTAACACTGCCCAATTCAAACCATGGATTACCATACCCGTGGCCGTGGATAAGAATAAAAATATTGTAGCTTTATAAGGACTTGCAATGGTATATGAATACCTCTCGAAGATCGAAATATAGTATTATTGATAATACTTACCTCAAAATTGAAGTGTGGATTAGAAACGTTTATTCCATATTGGCTTCCTCTTATTATATTATTGTATATTTTGCATCCTCCCTCAACGATATGAATTCCGTTTCCACTTGTTACGATTATGTTTTTTCTTACTACTGGAGATGCATAACGTATTACAACGCCATCTTCAATTTGAAAACCCTGTATGATCGAATTGTTGCTTTCACCAAACTGAAATGTCACAGAGCCATTGATAAATGTAGATTTTACTACATTCATATCATCGGGATCAATGCTTGTTATTAAAACTTCTTTGCCGTTAAAATCAATACTTCCTGAATATTCACCCGGCTGAACAATGATAGTGTCTCCATCCGATGAATAATCTATAGCCCCATAAATTGAACTAAAATCCGCCGGTCCATCATCATCGACGGTGATAATTTCGC
Organism: uncultured Pirellulales bacterium; assembly: GCA_964454745.1. Lineage (GTDB taxonomy): Bacteria > Planctomycetota > Phycisphaerae > Sedimentisphaerales > Anaerohalosphaeraceae > CAYVUI01. Next base: position 2,927 of record CAYVUI010000113.1, read on the forward strand.
CCAAAACGTGACCACACAAAAAGCATGCCACTGCGATTAGAATACATACCACCCTCATGTTTATCCCTTCCTAAATACAGTTATTTACCAGCGCACACGCCGCACGGCCGTTTTATCTCTGCTGTGCCTGCGTCCGTGTCCCTTCGGGAACAAGTCACTCCCTGATTTCAGCCCCTATCTTACCCGTATTCATAAAATAATACAACAAATTTTTTCATCCATTAGATTCTATCGCCCAAGCCGAAGACTCGTAAAGACCAATAAACAACAGCCTCGGTCGAATACTGATTCCTTGATGTTATGTCCCTTGAACAACATCGTCAAGTCGCAGCCAGAACTCAAAACGCAAAATTCCGCCCAATCACTATTTCAATAAATACCCCTGTTTGGGGCAAAATTGCATATTTTGCCAATATAGTGGTATTTCAGGGGTGTGAATTCAGCTAAAATGCCCCCATGAATCAGGATCGAGACAACAAAGTTGCTATAATCGCCTGCGGTGTACTGGCCCCGGATATCCGCCATGTGGCCGAGCAGATCGGCATGACCGCCGAGATGGTCTTCCTCAAGGGCGGCCTCCATGACGAGCCCAACAAGCTCCGCGCCGCGCTGCAGGAAAAGATCGACGAACTTTCCGCGGAGGATACATACCAGCGGATCATTATCGGCTACGGTATCTGCGGACGCGGTACGATCGGGATTGCCGCGCGGAATACGCCGTTGGTCATCCCCCGTGTGCACGATTGTATCGCGCTGCTGCTCGGCTCCGACGCGGAGTACAAAAAGCAGTTCCGCAGCTATCCCGGCACGTACTACATCTCGCCCGGCTGGATGATCGAGAAGGTTCAGCCCGCCAGCCAGGATGAGAAAATTTCCGCCTGGGATGCCATGCGGGACATGGACCAGCTCGAAAAAACACACGGGCCCGAAAAGGCACAGCATGTCACGGATTTTCTCAATAGCTGGAAGAAGAATTACCAGCGGGCCGCTTACATCAACAGCCCCGGCAAGAACCAGAAACACGCCTGCGACCACGCAAAGCAGATGGCCGACCAGTTCGGCTGGCTCTTCGAGGAGCTGCCCGGCTCGTCGCGTATGTTTGTCAAAATGCTCACCGCCGCTGAATCGGATGCGGATTTGCTCGTTGTGCCGCCGCATTGTGTGACGGAATACGATCCGCTCGAAGAGAAGCTCAATGCCCTGCTCGAATCGGAAAAATCGAGCCGGTGGCTCCGCGACCAAAAGCGGGTGTTCGAGCAGGAAAGCCCGGACGAAAAGCCTGTGACCATCGGCCTGGGCATCGACGCCGGCGGGACATTTACCGATGTGGTGATTTACGATTTTCACACGAAATCGGTGGTTGAATCGGCCAAGGCCCTGACCACGCCGTGGGATTTCGGCCAGGGCATCGAGGCGGCCCTGGTCCAGCTTAGCGACGAGAATCGGCGAAGAGTCGAGCTTGTCGGCATTTCCACGACGCTGGCGACCAACGCGATTGTGGAAGGGCGGGGGCAAAATGTCGGCCTGCTGGTGATGCCGCCGTATGGTCTGTATGATCCGGCCCAGTTTGACCATAATCCCAAGGCCCTGATCGAGGGGCGGATGGACATCGACGGCCGCGAGATCGCCCCGATTGATCCCGGACAGGTGATCGAAGCCGCGGACCGGATGATCCAAAAGGGCGGCGTCCGGGCGTTTGCGGTCTCGGGCTTTGCGTCTACCGTCAACCTGGCTCATGAGCTTGAGGTCAAGAAGATCCTGCGTGAACATACGCAAATGCCGGTTACGTGCGGACACGAACTGTCCGAAATGTTAAACTTCAAAACGCGGGCCACCACCGCGGTGCTCAATACCCGGATTATCCCGATTCTAGAGAACTTTTTGGACCGGATGGCGAAAACGCTCGGAAAGCTGGATATTCAGGCCCCGATTATGGTCGTCAAGGGCGACGGCACGCTGATGAGCCTGAGCGTCGCACTGGAGCGACCGGTCGAGACGATCCTGTCCGGCCCGGCGGCAAGTGCGGCGGGAGCCAGGGCCCTTACCAACCTGGAAAACGCGCTCGTCGTGGACATCGGCGGAACGACGACAGACACGGCCGCACTGCGAAACGGCGCCGTAAGAACCTGCCCGACAGGCACTTCCGTTGGCGGGTTCCACACCCACGTTCAGGCACTGGACATGCGGACCAAAGGCCTGGGCGGCGACAGCCTGCTTGCATTATTCCGCGGAGTGCTTGCCATCGGCCCCGGCCGCGTGGTGCCGGCCTGCTCGGCGGCGAGCAAATACCCCGGGTATCACCACGCCCAGCAGTGGATTAAGACCCGGCTGGACCATTATTATGCCGATTCGCGGGCGATGCAGATTGCCTGCCTTTCCCAGCATACCGAGCCGGCGGACCTGACCGGGCGGGATCGGGCGATCATCGAGGCCCTGAAGGAGCGGCCGCGGTCGCTGGATGAGCTGGCACATCTGACCGGGGCGGAGACGTATACCCTGTTGGGGTTAAAGAACTTACGCGACCATAACCTGATCGAGATTTCCGGGCCGACGCTGACTGATTTGCTGCATGTGCGGGGGGATTTTTGCAAGTGGGATCTCGATGCGGCGATGACAGCGTGCGGTATAAATGCAACATTGTCGCACTTTGAGCTGGATAAGTTTGTCGAGTTTGCGATTGAGCGTTTCCAACAGGCACTCTGTGAGGAACTTTTGAAAAAACTTCTCGATGAGTATATTGACCCGGATGCTATCGAGGACGAGGATGCAGCGGACAAGCTGATCCAGTTGTGGCTTAAACCCCCGGCAATAAAGGACATAGCGGTTCGCTTCACCGCATCGATCCCGGTGATCGGCATCGGGGCACCGGTAGGGCATGTGCTGCCGGATTCCGTCAAACGCCTGGAAACGGATGTGATTATCCCGCCGTTTGCCGAGGTTGCCAACGCCCTCGGTGCGGTGTGTACGCAGGTTTGCATCCAGCGGCACCTTCGGATTCGGCCCGACGAGGACAAGGGCTTTGTGATCGAAGGCCTTGCGGGGCAAGTGTTTAGCGATTTTGAAGATGCGAGCGAGTTTGCCCATGAGCGGCTGGTCGAGCAGGTGAAAAGCGATGCGATGCGGTCGGGCACTTCGTGCAGCACGCTTGAAATGGTGACCAACGATGATGTAATTACAACAGCCAGGGGTACGGATTTGTTCCTGGGCAGGACGGTGACGGCAAAAGTAACAGGCCGGCCGGACCTGAACCTGTTAAAAAAATTGTCCTGAATTTCACAAAGAGAAAAAATATTCAATGGATGCTATTATATCCTATCATTTTATATACATTTATAAATTATTAGTTTTTGGCTCAAAACCCCAGTTATTTGCTATGGTACAGGTGGGAAAAAGTCCACAAAATCGCCCTTTTTCAAAATTCTTACAATTTTCTCACATTTTCCCATTGACAGAATCTGACACTTTCAGTAATATATAACCAAATGGCCGGGTACAGGCTTCCTTGTGTCACCTGTCCCACCTTTTATATTCCTCCTCAAAATGTTCCTCCTCAATTTGGGGTGACGCGAGGGTAACCGGCCATTTCTTTTTTTTGCGCCTTAAAATAGTAGACTATTGGTGTCTATATTTAAGCCCTTTCCTGCTTTTTTCCGCCAAAATCCTGCATATCAGTATATCCGTGCTTTTTATTGGTTGACTTTGAAGTTGAATAATAAAGGTGATACACTGTCTATAAATATCCGTATCTTGTGAAAATCTAAAGTTGAACTTGAGATTTGCACAAGCCGATATATAATAAGAAGAATATGATAGCGAGAGATTTATATGAAGAACTGGTGACTTGTGCTCGGGAATATCCCGCTGTGACGATACTGGGTCCGCGCCAATCCGGCAAAACCACCCTGGCACAAATGGCATTTCCGATGAAGCCCTATTGTTCGCTGGAGGATCCGGACATGCGGCTTCTTGCGAAAAATGATCCGAGGGGATTGCTTGGTAATTACCCGGACGGAGTTGTCTTCGATGAGATTCAGCGTGTGCCGGAACTGTTGAGCTATTTGCAGGGGATGATTGACGAAAACCAAAAGCCGGGACGGTTTATTCTTACCGGCAGCCATCAGCCGATGGTGCAGCAGGCGATTACGCAGTCACTGGCGGGGCGAACAGCGGTGCTGGAACTTTTGCCATTTTCGCTCAATGAAATCAGCCGCTATAAGCGGCCAAAAGCTTCTACGTACCAGTTGATCCTGGATGGATTCTATCCACGCCTGCATGAGAATCGGCTGCGTCCGGGGCGGTTTTACGGTTCCTACCTTGCGACATATATTGAACGCGATGTGCGGGCGATGGTGAACCTGAAAGACTTGACTCCGTTTAACGAATTTCTGCGGCTGGTCGCGGGGCGGACGGGTCAGCTTGTGAATTATACTTCGCTGGCCAATGATGTGGGGGTAAGCTCGACGACGATCAAGAACTGGATATCGGTGCTTAAGGCTTCGTACCTGCTTTTTGAGCTGCCGCCGTGGTTTCGCAATATCCGTAAGCGCGTGGTGAAGTCCGCGAAATTATACTTTACGGATGTGGGGCTTGCGGCGTGGCTGCTTGGCCTGGAAACCGCGGAACAGGTCCAGCGGGATCCGCTGCGGGGGGCACTGTACGAAAACCTGATGGTTTTGGAGGCGGCCAAGCGGATTCTGAACCGGGGGCAAAAGCCGCAGCTTTATTTTTACCGGGATACGCACGGCAGCGAGGTGGATTTGCTGGCTGTGCAGGGACGGGCGTTTACAGCCGTGGAGATCAAATCGGCAAAGACGTTCCAGGAGGATTTTATCAAGGGGATCGAGCGTTTTCGTGAGAGCCTCGGCGGGGATGAAAGCGTGCAGGGCGCTGTGTGGTACGATGGCGATGTGCAAATGACTTACCAGGGTACCCGGGTATCGAATCCGCTTTTGCATGGGATGGATATATAGCCGTGAATTTACTGGGCACAAAAATCTTCCTTTTCCCTTCCCTCTATCCAGAATCTGGGCTATAATTCCAGACGGACGGACCACACAGCAAATATGATTGCGGGACATTTGGAGGCGATATGAGTGCGCGGAAAGTAAAAAAAAGGAACGGGCGTTGCACCCGTTCCATTCGGTCATAATAATTGAGGAGAACCAAAATCTGGTGAACTCCGCACCTTTCCAATTTGGAAGATTTATTATAACTTGATCTCGCAGTTCATTGTACGGATTTGACACTTTTTTTCAAGGGAAAATCTATGCATCATATAGAAAAAACTGTCCTTGGGCTGGACATAGGAGTCGCATCTATTGGCTGGGCAATCGTTAAACTAACAGAGGAACAGTTTCAGAATGAAAAAGCTGATGGCACCATAGAAGATAAATATAAGATCGTTGATGGTGAAATTATCAACGCCGGTGTACGGTCTTTTCAGCTTCCCCAGGACAGACAGAAGAAGAGCCTGGCTGCCATTCGAGGGCAAGCGAGAAGAATACGAAAGACAAATCGAAGAAAAACCCAGCGACTTAAAAAACTCATACGCTTATCAAGAGAATATGAACTTATTGGTTCTGATTTCTCTCGGGACCAAGTTCTCAAACCGCAAAAAGGTGATACGGAAATTAACTGGGATATCTGGTCACTTAGAAAACAAGCACTTGAAAGAAAAATAAGCGATACGGAATTTTTCAGAATCCTTTATCATATTGCCAAACACAGAGGTTTCTATTTCCACACCAAAGCCGAGGAAATGGATACCTCAGATTCTGAGGATGCCAAAGTTAAGCAAGGCTTAAAACAAATACAAGAAGAATTAAGAAAATCAGATTGTTTGACCATTGGCCAGTATTTTTACCAAAATTTCAAACAGGCAGATGGTAAGAGAAAGCGAAATCGTGAAAACAGCTATGAACATTCCATACACAGACTTCTGCTAAAAGAAGAAATTGAGCACATTTTTAAAAAACAGCGTGAATTGAATAATCCAAAAGCCAGTAAGGAACTGGAAAAAAGATATACCAATGAAATTCTACTGTGTGAACGGGGTGTGAATGAAGACAAACTGTTAAAAATGATGAGCCGATGTGAGTTTGAACGCGGAAGACTCTGTGCCCCTAAAGAAAGTTATACAGCAGAAAAATTCATGTTACTTAATCGAATCAATACACTGCAATTGATTGATACAAGCCAAAAAGATAAATATATTGTACTGAGTGAAGAACAGAAAAATGCTATCAGGGAGCTTGCTTATCAAAAGAAAAAGGTCACCTTTACGCAAATCAGAAGCGCCCTGAAATTAAAAGGGAAGCCGGAATTACGGTTTAACTTATGCTCATACACTGAAAAAAATCCGGAGTATAACAAAAAGCTGTATTGCGAAATAAAAAATGGAAAACTGCAATTTAATGAAAATCACAAAATCTCCCTTGTTAACATTAAAACGGGTGAGGTTACCGTTCTTAATACGGAGGTCAAAGAGGTATTTGGAATCAGAAAAATTCGCCCCGGTACTTCAAAAATATACATTTACTATTCTGATATACGTAAACATCATGCCATACCAAACCAATTTCGCTTTGAAGGTCTTAGCGGCTATACAAAATCTGAAGATGAATTCGCTGGTGATGAATTAGAATACATAAAACAATTTGAAAAACAGACATTTATACAACTTGAAGGCTGGCATTCCATCAAGAAAGCTGTGACAGAGAATTGCTCCGCTTCTGATTGGGAAGCTCTGGAACAAAATCCAGAAAAAATAGATGTAATTGCTGAAGCCCTAACCTATCGGAAAAAAGACAGCTCGCGAATTCAGTACTTGACAGAAAATGGAATTACCGATCAACGTCTGATACAGGCCGTACTTTCGCTTACAATGAAACAACTTGCAAATTTTTCCAGTGCAGCTCTTACCAAGCTGATACCTTTTATGGAAAAAGGACAGCTTTTTCATGAAGCTAAAGAAAAATGCGGATACGGCAAGATTGAATACACAAAACAGGAACTATTAGAACCGTATAAAGGTTTCTTTGAGACAAACCCGGTTGTCGCACGTGTGATTTCACAAACAAGAAAAGTTATCAATGCGCTGATCCGCAAGTATCAAAGTCAGCACCCAATTGACCAGATATTTATCGAAGTCGCTACTGAGCTTGCCAGCAGTGAAAAACGAAAAAGAGAAATATCACTTGGCCAGCATCGATACCGGGAAGAGAAAGAAACCGCCATACAAACCTGCATTGAGTTTGGCCTGGACCCAAAGGAGGGACAAAATCTTCTTATGTTCCGGCTGGCCCGTCAGCAGAACTTTAAATGTCCTTATACCGGAATGCATATTGCAGTTACGCCCACCGGAGCAAAAAATGAAATCAATATTTTCGATTGTGAAATTGATCATATTATTCCAATGAGCAGATCGTTTAATGACAGCCTGAATAACAAGGTGCTTTGTGCGCAGGCTGCCAATCAGAACAAGAAAAATCGGATCCCTTACGAATGGATCATGGAAGAATACGGTCCAGATCGGTGGAATGAATTTGAGATACGAACCCAAAACAGCAAATCGATACCCTATCCTAAAAGAAGGAATCTGCTGAAAAAATCGTGGACAGAGAAAGACAAAGAAATATTTCTGGATCGAAACTTAAACGATACCCGCTATGCCGCAAGACATGTCGCCGATTATTTGCGTAAATATTTTGATTTTTCAAAATCCAGTCGAAAAGATATTAAGGAAGTCAGTAGAATTCAATTACGAAGCGGGGGTGTTACTTCATTCTTGCGGCATATATGGGGGCTGACAAAAGACCGAAAGGAAAATGACCTGCACCATGCGCTGGATGCACTGGTTGTGGCCTGTTCCACCCCGGGCCATGTTTATCTGGTCTCGAATCTCGCTGCCAATATTGAGAGAAAAGGTAAAAACTGGTATAAACATTTTGCAAGAGACAGCTTCAAGCCCTGGAAAACCATACGTGAGGATTTTCTTTCAGCAATTGAAAGTATTTTCGTATCAAGGATGCCCCGGCGGGTTGTGACCGGCAGTGCACATAAAGAAAAGACTCAATCTTTCCAAAAACCTTCCCGCAAAAGGATAATCAAAGTAAATGAAGGATTCGCAGACCTTGGACCCATGGCTCGAGCAGACTTCTATGTTGACGGCAAAGGTCAAAATTTTGCAATCCCGATTTATCCTGTCGATATTTATTCTCACGAACCACTGCCTGACAAATATATTGATAAAAGTGATCAGCCTTACAGTCAGTGGCCCAGCGTAACGGATAATGACCTCAAGTTCAGATTTTCATTATACAAAGATGACCTGATCAGCATAAATGGACAAATGTTTTATGTATCCTTTGTCAAAGGGACGCGGCCCATAATCGCGGTAAAAAATGTTGACGGCTCACTCTTTGATGATGGATACAGAGAAAAAGAAATCAGCTATCGCAGGGTGGAACTTAAAAAATTCTCGGTGGATTTACTGGGCACTTACAAGGAAATCCGGCAGGAAAGAAGGGTTGGAAGCAGGTTTGCGGAAGCTGAGAAACAAGAAAAAAAGGGAGGTAAACAATAAGAAATGGAACGAAAATCCCTGTTTTTTAGCTTGCAGAATGAATATAAACTCTTTTTATTATTCAACTTACGTTGCCACTATTGTATCAGATATGAATATGAGATCAAGTTATAACCTTTCTTCTCTTCTGAAAGCAGGTAATCCTATTGTATCAGATATGAATATGAGATCAAGTTATAACGAAGTGCCGGAGTATATTGAGTGTGGGCTTATTGTATCAGATATGAATATGAGATCAAGTTATAACTGAGATTACAGGTTTACGTTTCATAGGTTTATTGTATCAGATATGAATATGAGATCAAGTTATAACCAAAGGGGTAATCAAAGGGCTATTGACCGGATTGTATCAGATATGAATATGAGATCAAGTTATAACCTAAAGGACAACGGCGACCTGGCCAGCAAAATTGTATCAGATATGAATATGTGATCAAGTTGGAACTGCAGGCAAGCAGTGCTGCGGAGAGATCCTGGCAGAAGTCCATCATTACCTAATGAATATCAGCAATAACACCGCCCATTCCGCATATATGGCGGGTGATCTGCTTGGGGCACACTGGAATTTGAAAGAGTCTTTGCCGATCCTGATCGATGCGGCCAAACACGCACGATTTTCGACCGGCAGATACTGGGCGGTGGACGGCCTGGGGTACGCGTTTTTGAAGAGGGTCAAAAGGGAGTCCGCGACATGGAGCAGAATCCGGAAAACCCTGGCGGAGATTCAGCACAATGACCGCGGCCGGGAAGTACGAGAAATGGCGGACAAGCTGCTGGGCAAAGCCCACTGAATCAAAATCACATTTCCATTTATTCTGGATTGGTAATGTGGAGATATTGCGAGGTGGGGGTGGTGCGGGTGTTTTGGGCAGCGCAATAAAAAAGGGCCGCAGAGGAGGGACGGCCCTTAGAGGAGGTATGCGAGCCATGCGACTCGCAAGGATGAAAAAAGCATTGTTTTATTGACAGGGAGGTTTCATGCCCCCCGTATAAGTCACTCTTATATATTAACAAAAACCGGAAATGGTTCAACTGTTTTTTTGCAATTTTTGCAATTTTTTTTCGTTTCACAAGCCGTTATATTATAAGACTTTATGAATCCAGAAATTTTCACCCAAGGTCCGAAAATCGGCGCACCAAAGGCCGCAGAGGAGGGACGACCTTTGGTATTGGAGGATATACGGGCTTTGGGAACCCGTATTTGGAAAAGCATATTTTTTGCCTTATCTCTTACCCGCCCCGTAAAGCAATTTTTCGGATAATACTCATAAATTGTTAGGAGTATATTTGGGTTTCTTTTGAATTTCGTTACTCTTTAGATTTCAAAGAACTAATTAACTATATTACGCCGGAAAGGCTTTTTGGGTCTGTAGAATCGCTGGAAATTGTGCATTATTTTCATCCACCGTACCCAAAGCCAGCGCCCAAATTCACAGGCACTGATATAGTCCCGGTTTGGGTGGATTGTTACGTAAAATTGGGAAAATTCTGCTAAAATATTTCACAATGGTGGGTGTATCGGCTAAAATTTCACAGGTGGTTGTCAGGAGAAACGGCCGGGCGGTGAGACCGGGGAGATCGGGATTGCGGCTGGACTGGGAAACGGGCACTTATGACGGAGAAGATCAAAATTTCTAACAATGCTTTCATTTATCCGATGCCGATGGTGCTGATCGGGACCGAATTCGAGCAGAAGGCGAATTTTATGGCCCTGGCGTGGATTAACCGGGTCAACGCGAATCCGCCGATGGTGGGGATCTCGGTGAGCCCGGAGCATCTGACGGCAGAGGCGATTTTGGCGAATCATGCGTTCAGTGTGAATGTTCCGACGGTGGAGATGCGTGAGAAAGTGGACTATTGCGGTACACATTCTGGGCGTGAGACGGATAAATCGAAGGTTTTTGAGACGTTTGCGGGGGATGTCAAGGGGGCCCCGATGGTGGCGGCGTCGCCTTTGACAATGGAGTGCCGGGTGACGGCGAGTCATCATTTACCGAGCAATATCCTGTTTATCGCGGAGGTCGCGGCGGCGTATACGGAGCAGAAGTTTTTGACGGACGGGATGGTAGATATCTGCAAACTGCGTCCGATAACGCTGACAATGCCGGATAACCAGTACTGGGGTGTTGGTGAGCGGCTGGGCAAGGCGTGGGATACGGACGGGGAGTGACCGGCCCGGAGGCGTTTGGGGGCGAAAAAAGGGGGAAGATTGCTTGACGCTACCCCGGCGGGGGCGTATGATATCGGTTTATCGCCGGAGTGGCGGAATCGGCAGACGCGAGGGATTCAAAATCCCTTCAGGTTCACCCCTGGTGTGGGTTCGAGTCCCACCTCCGGTAATGCTATAATGTTGTTAATAAAGCACTTAAGTACCCTCAAATTAGGCATAAATCTAAGCATAAATCTAATTTTGCACTTTAAAACTAAGAAGTTTAGAGTTTATTGCTCTATTTATTTGAAGTCTAAATCTTGTCATAAAAATGGCTAATCTAATTCCTGCAAAATGGACTGTGGATATTTGGGGGAGATATTTTCGCTGTCAATCAGCAAAGCAATACTTGCGTTATCCATTATCAATTCCTTTAAATTTCATAATCGTGTTCCGTAGTAAAGCAAAGTTCATAGTGCTTGCCTTTTTTCACAGCAGCAGAGA
>CAYVUI010000114.1:0-5759 GCA_964454745.1 uncultured Pirellulales bacterium
CCGTATCCTCCTTGGTCGCCATGCGGCTGCGGTTCTTGCTGCCGTTATCGAGAAAAGTCGCGACTCGTTCATTGAGCGGTTTGGGCTTGCCGACCACGTAAATTCCGTCCCCTGGCTTGGCCTGCAACGTTCCCTGCATCTGGAGTGCTTTTATCGCTTTCTGCGCCGTCAGATACGATACATTGTACTGTTTGGCGATCGATCGCAGCGATTTTAGCTTTGTACCGATCTGGTAACCGTTGCTGGTAAGGTCTTCAGCGATCCGTTTGTAGGTCGCATCGAGTATTTTATCCTGATTTGTAGATTTTATAGGCATTTCTTGTCACCTTATGTCTTCTTTTTATGTATTATAAACATCGCAAAAACAAAAATCAATATAAAACTGATATAATTTTTTGAAAGCCCGGTTTATATATAAATAGTGAATTTTCATTTGACATCCACCTCATAAAACTGTATTATAGGAATATGTTTGGAATTACAATAAGTAGTTTGTGTCTATACAAAAATCATTTAAAAGATGGAGGTGAGAGATGAGAAAAGTGTTGCTTCTCCTATTAATGGTTACATTTCTTTCCGGCCCGGCTTTTGCGCGGACCGTCGCCTACTGGCAGCTTGACGGCGCATCGGACAATCTAGATGCGGTTCTGGCCAACGGCCCGGATAACCCGGATTTAACCCTTTTCGGCACCATGGCCGCTGCTTCCGCTGCGGTGGACCCGATTCCCAATCCAGGCACTGCGACCTGGAAGTGGCAGGCAGGCGATGCAATCGTTAATGCCGCGGCACAGTTTTTCGCAGCAGGCGCCGGCTGGTACCTCGATACAGCCAATACAGACTTGCTCTTCCATAACGACCAGTCCTTTACCGTCGAATGCTGGTTTAGCACTGGGGCCACAAACGGCTACCTCTGCGGCAACCGCCAGGCCGACAGTTACCTGGTTTCCTCAGGCTGGTTCTCCGGATGGCAGCTTTGGAGTACCTTTGCCGGCCAAAAAATTACGGTATACGCAGAAGGCAATCCCAATCTTATGCAGGGCGGAATAGGTTCAGAAGTAATCCTCGAAGCCGCCATTTCAAGAAATACCTGGTATCACGTGGCGTTTGTCTGGGACCACGACGACGGCCCGACGGGCACAATGAAGCTTTATCTTGACGGCACCCTTATCGACAGTGCCCCCGGCGATGCCGCCTGGAGCGGTACCACCGGCGGTTCCTGGTCCATCGGCCAGCGAAACCTCTGGGTAGATGAAGGTGATCTCGGTCTCGGCACCTTCTGGGGCAACACCGGCTTCGACGGAAACATTGACGAAGTACGCTTCGTGGATGAAGCCCTCACCCCCGATCAGTTCCTAAATGGCACTACCGCCTACAGCGACCCGCAGGATCTCGTCGCAGACGGGGACATCGATCTCGACGGCGATGTCGATCTCTTCGATTTCCAGAAGTTCACCGAAGACTGGCTGAAAAACACCCATCCAGACGAACCGGATGCGATTAACCTGAACGACTAATCATACTGATCCTAACGGAGGGAATACGAGATGAATCATAAAATCAAATCAATCCTAATCGCGGGCTTGGTTCTCCTGGCCGCTTGTGCAACATCTTTTGCAGGCACCGTAGCCTACTGGGAACTCGACGGTACATTCTGGGATCTCAAAGACTCCGTCGCATGGTACGATGTGACTCCTGGGACAATAACAGTTACTGACAGCAACCTCAAGGCCAACCCCATACCCAATCCGGACCCTTTTCTTCCCTGGTCCGGTGACGGCGACGATTCCGCTGTCAACCCACTGGCGTCATGGTTTACCAAGAGCCAGTATTTCTATGTCCCCAACGACAGTGATCCAGCCCTGCACGACCGAACCTTTGACTTTTACCCGGAAAAATCCTTCACGGCGGAAGGCTGGTTTCGGCCATTAGCTTCCGGCCTGGTTGTCGGCAACCAGCACTCCAGCAATGCATCCCATCAGTTTGGCGGTTCCTTTAACGGCTGGCGAGTCACGGCACTTTCCGGCGGACAAACCCTCCAGTTTGAAATCGACGGGGCAGCCTATGATGACAATATCATAATCGACTATGATCCCTCGGGCTCCAGCGATCCCAACGAAATTCTTTACAACAATCTGCACCATTTTGCCGCAATCTACAAAGCGGATCTCCTGCAAATGGAATTGTACGTAGACGGTCAGCTTGTCGGTACCAACACCGTACCCGAGGCATGGATCGCCGATACCTGGACGGTTCACCGCGGCGGCTCGCTCTCGATCGGCGGACGCGACCTGGGAGACGGCAACTTCACCAGCCTGCGGTTCACCGGCGGCATCGATGAAATCCGCTACAGCAATATTGCACTGCATCCAAAGGATTTTCTCAATGCCCGGCGTACCGTTGCCTACTGGGAACTCGACGGCGCAGCCTGGGCCGCCGACCCCAACGATTCGGTCGGCGATAATCACCTGACCGCTTTTGGCGCAGTGACAGACAGTGCATTGTTTGTCGATCCGATTCCCAATCCCGATCGTTCGCAGCCGTTCCTCAGTCTCGACGACGCGGCAACCAATGCGAGCGCCACTTTCTTTACCAGCAGCGACGGTGCGGATGGTTTCTACATCCCCAATACCAACGATCCGCTCACACACGATACAACCTTTGATTTCAATCCAGAAAAATCATTTACCGTAGACGGCTGGTTCCGGGCCCAAAATTCCGGTACTATCGTCGGAAATGCCCATTCCGCTGCGGCTTCTCACCAGATCAACGGTGGTTACACCGGCTGGCGATTCTATACCACTGGCGGCGGTACAGTGCTCAAGTTTGAATGTGACGGTTCGGCCAACGGCGACAAGGTCACTCTCGAGACCCCCATCGAAGCAAACACGCTCTATCACTTTGCAGGTGCATTCGATGCCGACGCTCAGCAGATGCGGCTCTATCTCGACGGCAAACTCGTCGCCAGCAGCGATGTTCCCGATACCTGGGGCTTTAGCCGCGGCGGCTCACTCGCTATCGGTGCCCGTGACGCCGGAACCGGCTTTAACAGCCTGGCCTTTACCGGCGCCATCGATGAAATCCGCTACAGCGCCTACGCATTCGAGCAGGAAGACCTGCTCAACTATGTCAAGCCCGTGATCGCCTACTGGGAACTCGACGGTGACACATGGGACGGCATGGACGCAGTCGGCGACCGCGACATGACGATTCTCGGCACCATTGAAGACAGCGCCCTGGTCGTTGATCCCGTACCCAACCGCGAAACCAGCTCTCCCTGGTATGCCCAGGAGATCGACGACGACGAATTCTACAATCCCGTCGCAACCTGGTTCACCGCGGAAGATACCGTCTATGTACCCAACAGTGACGATCCTCAGCTTCACGACGGTACATTTGACATCGATCCGACCCAGTCGATTACCGTGGAAGGCTGGTTCCGCCCGACCAATTCCGGTACAATCATCGGTAACCAGCACGTCGGTTCCTTTGCCGGCCAGTTCGGCGGCGGCTACAAGGGCTGGAGAGTCTTCACAACCGACGGCGGCACGACGCTCAATTTTGAAGCAGACGGCCAGGCCACATCCGGCGGCCAGGTCGTTCTCAGTGCTCCCTGCCAGCAGAACGTCCTTCAGTCATTCGCAGCTGTCTTTGACGCCGATGTGCAGGAAATGCGGCTCTATCTCGACAGGCAGCTCGTCGATTCCGCATCCGTACCCGGCACCTGGAGTGCCCACCGCGGCGGAGCCATTGCCATCGGTGGTCGCGATAACGGCGACGGAACCTTCAGCGCAACGGCGTTTGTTGGTGCCGTCGATGAAGTTCGCCTGATTAACCGGGCACTGGATCCGCAGGATTTCCTTGATCCGTTTGACAGCACGGCCGTTCCAGAATGCGGCGACTACGGCTACCTGCCGGCGGACTTTAACAAAGACTGTTACGTCAACTTTGATGATTTACTTGATATGATGTTCAACTGGCTCGTCCAGTAAATGGAAAGAGGCCATAAAGAGGAAAAAATGGCTTAGCAAATGTTACTTCAATTTGGAGGCAGGAAAATGAAGAAGAGTATGAAGTTATGTTTTTACATCCTGACGATGGTTCTGGCTGTGTCTGTTACGGCCCAGGCAGCGACCGTCGGTTATTGGGAATTTGACGGTGACGATCCCGTCATTGGTAAAGATGCCGTCGGGAATCATGATTTCATCCCGATCACCGGTGTCGTCGGGGCCAGTGGCTTGCGGGTTGATCCTGTACCGAATCCCGATGCGACACTTCCTTTTGACGGCCAGGGCGATGACTCTGCGTCAAATCCCAAGGCCACATGGTTCACCAGTGGTGATGCGATGTATGTTCCTAACGATAGTGACCCTGCACTGCATGATGATACGTTCGACCTCGATCCGACCAAGTCGTTTACGATCGAAGGTTGGTTCCGCCCGTATGCTTCGGGCCTGGTTGTCGGCAATCAGCACGCCAGCGGCACCTTCCCCGGTACCGGCCAACTTGGTAACAATTTTAAGGGCTGGAGAGTTAATACCCTTGGCGGAGGATCTACGCTTGCATTTCACCTTGACGGTGCCGCCGGAGGAGGAAGTGCTGTGGAATTGAACGCACCCTCTATCGTGAATGAACTCCAGCATTTCGCCGGTGTAATGGATGTACTCAATGGTGAAATTCGCCTGTACATTGATGGCGATCTAAAGGATACCGCTCCGATTCCGGCCGCATGGGGTTTCCATCGCGGCGGTGCTCTGGCTGTTGGCGCTCGTGACCTCGGCGACGGCACCTTTGCCAGCCTGAAATATGCAGGGGCAATTGATGAGCTCCGCTACTCAGACGATGCATTGGCACCCAATGAGTTCCTCAATGCCCCCGAGCCTGCGTCCCTGACATTGATGTCACTTGGGCTGCTTGCAGTCATAAGACGTAAACGTTCATAACAATCGAAAGAAGGGTGATAATCGAAAACCTGTGCCGTTTTAAAAATGCGGCCGGATGACGGATAGAGATATTTTTCAGGAAGAGATTATGAAAACGAGGTATCGAAAACAAAAAAGGATACGTCAAAGTTCAAAACAGGTTAAAAAAGGATTTACCCTGATCGAACTGCTGGTCGTTATTTCGATTATCGCCCTTTTAATGTCAATCCTTGTTCCTTCCCTGAGCCGTGTAAAAAAAATGGCATGGGATATCGTCTGCCGTTCCAGGATTCGACAGTGGGGTTTTATCTATGCGATGTTTACCGAGGATCACAAGGGCTATTTTTTCAGGGGATATGGAACCGATGATCCGCAGGAATTCTGGTTTATCGCCGCCGAAGACTATTACGATGAAAACGAAGAAATCGAATTTTGCCCGATAGCTCATAAGACAACGGATGAGAAAGAGGGCTCAAAAAATACTGCATGGAAAAAAAGCTATTACGGGCCCAATAACGAAGTTATTACCGAGAAGGGCAGTTATTGCCTGAATGGCTGGGTGCGGAATTATGAAAGCCCAAGTGGAACACATCCTAACGATGCTTATTATTGGAAGAGAGTTGGTAATGCCCCCAGGCCGATGGATGTTCCCGTCCTTGGCGATGGCTGGTGGTTCCAGGGAAATCCATATGATGAGGACGATGATGTACCCAATGCAACTGAAAAGTTTGCTCCTGCACCAAGGGAAAATTTAAGAAACCCCTATTCATTTATTCAACGATTTTGTATCAAACGGCACAGCGATGCGGTCAATCTTACTTTTCTGGATTGGTCCGTCCG
>CAYVUI010000114.1:5769-10655 GCA_964454745.1 uncultured Pirellulales bacterium
CGTCCGAAAAGTGCAATTGAAAGAGCTTTGGACCTTTAAATGGCATCGGGAGTATAACACGCAAAACAGATTCACCCCCGCCGGAGGTGTCCAGGCCTCTGACTGGCCCGAGTGGATGCGGTCACTCAAGGACGTAAAGTAAATAACCCATAGCAGGATGCATGTCTCGGAGGGCAAAACCGACTTTGCGGCCCGTAAGGGTGGAATATGAACACAAAGCGGTTTTCCGAAATAGTAACAGTAGCAGTAATTTTGTATAGATATTGGCCCGATAAAGTACAGGGCCGGCCCAAAGAGCCTGATGTATAAAAAATGAGAGATGCAAATGAACCAGGTAAAATACAAACTCATCGTATTCGTCTTTTTCATTCCGTTGGGGTTCCTTTTTGCGTCATCCCCTCACCCGACACTCGAACTCCTTTTTGAAGACAATATGCTAAATTACGGACTCCCGGGCGGAGAAGGGGATGTCCTCAACGTCTCCGGCATGGAACCTGTCTTCGCGGCAGGGGGGCTGGA
Organism: uncultured Pirellulales bacterium; assembly: GCA_964454745.1. Classification (GTDB taxonomy): domain Bacteria; phylum Planctomycetota; class Phycisphaerae; order Sedimentisphaerales; family Anaerohalosphaeraceae; genus CAYVUI01. Next base: position 6,289 of record CAYVUI010000114.1, read on the forward strand.
TGCCTCTAAATGCCTCGACAACACCTCCGCGTCCGGAATGGGCACCTCCGGCGGCCTGGTCCGGTTTTCCAGTTCCGCCCCCGTTGCCCAAAAGCTCGAGGATATCCGCAGTTTTACCGTTATGGGCTGGATGAAGTCGGATACCGCTCTCGGCAGCAATGCTGGCATCGTCAGCATGGGCTCGTTCCGCCTGCGGGGCGATTCGACCGACAGGCTAAAGCTCGAAGTCAACGGCCAGGCGATACTCTCCGACCCTGTCGCCAATTACGATATCACAGACTGGACTTTTTTCGCAGTCACCTATGACGGTACCCAATCCGCAAACAACGTAAAATTTTACGTCGCCTCCAACGACGGCCTCGATACCGTAACCCTCGACTCCATCGCCGGCAGCGATGCCGGAACCGTCTTCATGGACAACCAGTTCCTCTATGTCGGTAATGTCAACACCTCCGGCACCGGTGCCTTCGATGGACTGTTCGATACCATCCGCATTTTCTCGAGCAAATTCGATGCCAGCGGAGCACTGACCCTCGATCAGATTCAGCAGTGGAAAAACAAAAATGATACCGATATCGACCGCCTCCGCATTCTCGATACCCGCTTCGAGGGCAACGTCGTCAGCGAAGGCCGCGATTACGAGATCGGCTTTATCCGCCAGTACAACGGCCTGTTCCCCCTGTTCACCTCCGGCGGCGTGGACGGCGGCCTGTGCCTCGACATGACCAACGCTACTGGTATGGGCCAGCGCGGCCCCTTCTTCGCCTTTACCACCGAGCCCGACGGCATCGCTACCCAGCTCGACGACCTCCAGAGCTTTACCCTCATGGGCTGGATCAAATCCTCCCAAACGATGGGCAACGGTGCGCGGATTTACTCCTGCCTTGATGGTAACGGTGACGGCATCGAACTGGCGACAAATCACGCCAATCGTCTAACGCTCATCATCAACGGCACCGAGTATGATTCTTCCACAGCGGGTAATTACGGATGCACCGACTGGAAATTCTTCGCCGTCCGCTTTGACGGCACCAAATCCAGCGCGAATATCATCTTCTTCTTCGGCCAAAACGACGGTACGGGCAATGTCACTGTCGATACTGTCCATACAACGGGCCCGCTGACCATTACCTCTGATCCCGGCGGGATAAACATTGGTAACCGGGGCACCGTCTATCCCTTCGCCGGATACATCGATAGCGTAAAACTTTTTGCGAGCAAGCAGGACGGCTCCGCGTCGCTGGGTACCTCCGATATCGGCGCTTATAAAAATGACCACGCGACCACCTTCAGCTTCCCGCTGCCCGAGTACGAACTCAAAAAAAGCGACGTCGCCATCATGCGCACCTCCTCGAGCATCCCGACCACCGGCTTTAACGCCAACCGCGTCGTATGGAACTACGACACCCACGGCGGTGTTGTAAAAGGCTTCGAGGCCCTCGGCGTTGCGGCCTCGCAGACCATTAACTTCACGGCCACCTCCTACGACGGCGGCCTCAATTACGAAGACGGAAAAAACTATACCAATGACCCGACCATGCCCAGCCGCACCCGCGACTTCGACGGCAACATCGTCGAGAAGAACGGCGAACCGGGCATGTACTACCCGTCCACGCCCTCCCAGGCCTTCCAGGACGATACCATGGGCAGAATGTTGGACTTCCTCCTGCCGCTCGAACCCTACAACATGCAGTTTGACGGCTCCACCGCCGACCGCCACGCCGCCTATCTCGGCTACGGCATCGGTTTCGATGATTCCACAAAGGCCGGCTTCCGCGATTACCTCGACAACAAGTACACCGATGCCCAGCTCCTGAGCCTCTACAACATCCCCGACATTTCCACCTTCGATTACAAGCAGTGGCTCATCACCGAGTACAGCGTCATCGACAACCAGGACTACGTCAACCGCTACGAGACCTTCTCCCTGACTCCCGAGCTCGAATACTTCCTCGAAGACAACATCACTTCGGTCTTTACCGACCTCCAGGCCGCCTGTGCCGCGGCCAATCCCCCGGCCAAGCTCTCCGGCAATATCGCCACCATGCGACGCTATACCCGCGTCCTGTTCCCGGTCTTCGATTTCCTCAACATGGAACTCAACCCCGCCGAGTCCTACGGTTCGATCGATCATCTCGATTCCATGCGATGCAAGATCGCCGAAACGTATGACATTCCGGCCTACATGGTAAACAACAAGAATGTCTCCTTCTACATTCAGCAAAATGAAAAACCCAATAACATGAACTGCCTGATAGCAGCGGTCTATGCCAACGGCGGCATTATGCTTTGTCCGTGGAACCTCTGGGCCGGCGACGGACCCCGCTACTACAGCCACTGGGATTCCCACGCCGCCCTGACACATTTCGTCCGAAACCACCGCGAACTCTTCGACGGCTACAAGGCCCACTCACAGGTCGGCCTGCTCTGGAACTGCGACAATCTGCTCGGCGAACTCGACCAGTTCGGCAAGCTTCTTTTCAACCAGAACATCACCTTCGACGTCGTCCCCTTCGGCGACCGTTACCCCTACAGCCCTATCGATGTCGACGCCGTTGCCGCCAAATACGACAAGCTCGTCCGAGCCAGCGACCTGTCCACCTGGTCCGCCCAGAATCAAAACACCGTCAATCAGCTCGCCGCTAAGGTTCCCATCGTTACGCACCCTTACAGCCTCGGCCTTACGAATCCCTGGGTGGATGTAACCGGGGTAAATGTACCTGACGTGTGGGTTCTCCCGCGTAAGCACACTGCTAATCCCGCGGCCCCCCGCGTCGTGCATCTCGTCAACCGAAGCTACTCCAGCAGCACCGACAGCGTCGATACCACCGGCTGCACCGTCGAAATCAACAGCGCTGTCATCGACGGCCTCAACCTCGATACCGTCACCTGGCTTGGCCCCCTCTCCCCGCAGATGGAACTGGCCGTAACACCCACCGCGTCCGGCTTTAAGGTCACACTGCCCTATACCCCGCTCTGGTCGGTCCTTCGGCTCGATGTCTCCGCCGATCCTGGCGATTTCGACTTCAGCGGTCAGGTCAACACCCTCGACCTCGTCTGGATGCTGACCGAATGGCTCCTCTGCGACACCCCCGGCCAGCCGCAGTGTCAGACCGACCCGCTCAATACCGACCTGAACACCGATAACGTCGTAGACTTTGAAGACTTCAGCGACTTCTCCCGGCTCTGGCAGGGCGATTAACACAAAAATAGAGAATACAACATGACACGGAGGTAAGAATGTACTCACGCAGGCAGTTCCTCAAGTCCGCAGGCACATCCCTCGCGGCACTCTCACTCTTGGGCTGCAGCCCCACACAGCAAAAAACCGCCAACGCCCAACCCAACATCCTCTTCATCGTCCTCGACGACCTTAACGACTGGGTCGGCTGCTACGGCGGACACCCCCAGGCCAAAACACCCAACCTGGACCGCCTCGCACGCGAAGGCATGATGTTCACACACGCCTACTGCACCTCGCCGCTGTGCGGGCCCTCCCGCTCGGCCTTCCTCTCCGGCATGCGCGCCTCCACCACCGGCATCTACGACAACGTCACCCACTATCACGACGTAATCCCCGAGGTCGAGAACATGCCCGTCTTCTTCGGCAACCACGGCTACCGCACCCTCGGTGCCGGCAAAATCTTCCACGGCGCCTACCCCCAGTACTGGCACGAATTCCTCGAACGCGCCCCCCGCATGTACCAGCGCGGCGAGCCCAAGAAAAACGGCACCGACATCCCCGGCATCTTCGACTGGGGCCCGCTCGACTGGCCCGACTCCAAAATGGACGACTACCGAATGGCCCAATTCGCCATCGACAAACTCCGCGAAGACCACACCGATCCCTTCTTCCTCGCCTGCGGCATCTACCTGCCACACGTCCCCTGGTACGCCCCGCAGAAATACTTCGACATGCACCCCCTCGACGAAATCCAAATGCCCGTCGTAAAAGAAGACGACCTCGACGACATCCCCACCGAAGGCGTCCGCTGCGCCAACCTCGGCTACACAAAATACGTCGAAGAATCCGGCAAAACCCGCGAAGCCGTCCAGGCCTACCTCGCCTCCATCAGCTTCGCCGACGCCCAGGTCGGCCGCATCCTCGACGCCCTCGACGACAGCGAATACAAAGACAACACCATCGTCGTCGTGTTCGGAGACCACGGCCTCCACCTCGGTGAAAAAAACAAGTGGCACAAAGACAGCCTCTGGGAAGAATCCACCCGCACACCACTGCTGATCAGCGCCCCGGGCCTCACGCCCTCCGGCTCTACGTGCCAGCAGGTCGTCTCCCTCATCGATCTCTATCCCACCCTCGCCTCGCTTGCCGGCCTCCAGCCGCCCGATTTCGTCGAAGGTGATGA
>CAYVUI010000114.1:10665-14093 GCA_964454745.1 uncultured Pirellulales bacterium
CCCGATACTGCACTTTTTCAAAAATCCGAAAAGTGCCCGCGAAGGTGATGACATCACCCGCCTGCTCAAAAACCCCGATACCTCCTGGGACCGCGCCGCCATCACCCACCGACGTGAAAATCAAATCTCCGTCCGCACCCGCCGCTGGCACTACATCCGTTACCAGGACGGCTCCGAAGAACTCTACGACCACAACAAAGACCCTTACGAATGGAAAAACCTTGCCAAAGAGCCGCAATATGATACACTAAAGAAGGAACTGTTCCAAACGGCCGCTCACACGGTCACAAACGCGGGCTAAAACCCGAAAATACCAGTTACAGCAGGATAAAAAATGGCACAAGCAAAACCAAGACCCCAGCGAATCGGCACCCCGCTTACGCTGACCTCGCTCTACGAACTCGGGTACATCCACAACGAAATTGCACCCGTCCCGTCCCAGCAGGGCTTGATTCCCGGTTTTTCCTTCCAGGTCATGCAAACCAACGGATATACACTTCGCAAACCCAACCCCGTTGGGAAAGTCTTCTTCGAGGACGTAATCCATCTGATCCAATCGGACAGCAAAAAACGTAATAGCATCGACGCCAAAAAAATAAGCAGAAAAGACCTCGAATTGAAGTGGCAGGCCGATGTCTTCATCAACAACGAAAATCCCGGCAGCGTCGAACCCCTTCACCGCCAGTTTTGTCAATTCGGCTATCTGCCCTCTCACGGATTGCCGAATATGTCGTCTTATTATTCCAAGAGCCTGTTTTACGATCCAAACGGACAGGAAATTGAATCACTCACCTACGAAACCAGCCTGAAAATTTATAAATACGGCAGCCGGATCAAGGGCAAAGCCGGCCGACTCGTCATCAACAAAAAATTTGAGTTCCCCATCACAAGTTACTGGCTGCTTTTTAAGGTCACTCCCTATGGCGGAGGGGATGAAATCCCGGAAAAAACCTTCTCCGTCTTTGAAGACTCCGGCATCATCCGCCCCAACCAGAAATTCGTCTACGAAGGCAAGGAAACCTTCCCCGCAAAAGACGGCCCCCTGACCGTCCACACAATCGCCCGCATCGGCACCGGCATCCTCCCGGTCCGTTACATGGTCGATGAAGAATTCCGTCTCCTTGCCGTCGTCTCCAGCGCCCTGATCTACGTCCACGACGCCATCGCCGCCGAGCCTTTACCCGACGAAATGCTCCAGCAAATCGACCGGTTACGAAAAAGGACATAAACTCCCGATTACTCGAATGGATAACACCAATGCATAAAAACCAAAACACAAAAGCCGAATTCACCCGTCGCGATTTCCTCAAAACCGCAGGGCTTTCCGCGGCAATCCTCGCTGCCGGACCATCAGCAAACACCCTCTCCGCCGCCGTTGATCGCGCCGCCAAAAAGCCCAACATCCTCTTCATCATCACCGACCAGCAGCACATCAACACCATCGCCGCCGGCGGTTGCCCACACGTCCAGACCCCAGCCATGGACCGCCTCTACAAAACCGGCACCCGCTTCGAGAATTCCTACTGCACAAGCCCCGTCTGCATCCCCGCCCGCAGCTCGCTCTTTACCGGCCGCATGCCCACCGAAACCGGCATGTGGTTCAACAGTGCCCGCGCCGGCCAGCTCGAACCCGGTATGCCCACCCTCGGCCAGTGGCTTCGCGACAAAGCCGACTACCAAACCGCCTACGCAGGCAAATGGCACGTCCCCCACTGCCACACCTACACCATCCCCGGCTTCGACGTCCTCGCATCCGGCAGTGCCCACTGGGGCGAAACCTCCGACGACCTCGTCTCCCAGGCCTGCGCCCAGTACATCCTCAACTACCGAAAAACCAACCCCTTCCTGCTCGTCTGCTCCCTCATCCAGCCCCACGACATCTGCGTCTGGCTTAGCCTAAACAAAAACGCCAAAGACAAACTCCCCCACGGCCTGAAAGAATCCGACCTGCCGCCGATCCCGGAAAACTTCGACCCAGACACCGCCGAACCCCCGGTCCACCAAAAGCTCCGCGACTCCCAGCAGCCCGCCGAAGGCAAATGGACCGAGCTCGACTGGCGATACTACCTCTGGGCCTACTACCGCCACGTCGAAATGGTCGACGCCCAGGTCCAGCGCGTCCTCGACGCCCTCGACCAGTCCCCCCACGCCGAAGATACCCTCATCGTCTTCACCGCCGACCACGGCGAAGGCATGGCCGAGCACCACATGGTCCGCAAGGGCTACCTCTACGACTCCTGCACAAAAGTCCCCCTCATCTTCGCGCTGCCCGGCGCCGTCAGGGCAAACCGCACCGATTCCGCCCTCGTCTCCGGCCTGGACATCACCCCCACCCTCTGCGACTTCGCCGGCACAGCCGCTCCGCCACAAATGCGCGGCATCAGCCTAAAGCCCATCCTCACCGGCAATGCGAGCAAAACCGACCGCCCACACGGCGACTTCATCGTCACCGAAAAGGGCAGCACCCGCCGCGACATCGACGAAACCGGCCGCATGCTCCGCACCCCGCAGTACAAGTACATCAAGTACTACGGCAACGAAACCGACCAACTGTTCGACATGACCAAAGACCCCGGCGAAACCCAAAATCTCTCCGCCGATCCCGCGTACAAGACAACCGTCACCGAGCACCGGGAACTGCTCAAAAAGTGGGAATCCGCCCTCACCCTCGCCCCCCGCGTCATCAAGGCCAACGGCCAGAACTGGTCCAAACTCTGATTGGTCTCGTAAGATGGGTAAAATTCTTTTTTCATCTTCCCCATGCTTATATTTCGCGTTTTTCGTGTCTTTCGCAGTTCATAAAAAGCTGAGAGAGCGAAGCGAACGAAGTAAAATCAGCGAGAATCCGCGCAATCTGTGTTTCTTAAAAAATAGAGTTCTTTCGTCGAGCAAAGCGAGACCTTTGCGGCCTTCGCGGTCTTTGCGTGAGAATATATAAAATTGAGTTCCATGTGCATTTCATACCTGTTTGCAAAGGTAAGGTGGGCTCCGCCCACGCGGATAAAAACAGTCCCGTAAAATGCGTTGATCTCTAATGCGAAAGCATTAGAAGAAACGCATGCTGACAAAAATTTCTTTTCGTGTTTTTCGCGTATTTCGCGGTTAAAAAGTAAATGAAAAAAACCGGCCGAAGGCCATTCCACAATCTACTCTCAACTCTCTACTCTCTAACCCGCAGGGCCCCGTAGGATGTCGTTGATTTCGATAGGCGAAGCCATCGAAAGAAACGCATGCTGATAAATTTTAACCCTGTACCCCACGTGGTGCAGGGATAGCCTCGTCCGCAGGACGCTTCCACCCAACCCCAAAAGGGTTGAACAATGACGGCTCGCATGTGACCGCCGAATATGAAAATGATATTCTCGTCCGCAAGTACATCTACGGCCCCGGAATTGATGAGCCGATTTGCATAATTCACGTTGACCCCG
>CAYVUI010000115.1:0-14014 GCA_964454745.1 uncultured Pirellulales bacterium
AGAAGAAAAAGGGCAAAAGCGAAAAATATCGAATTCTTATAGCGCTGTCATACTATAATATACTAAGCTTTAAGAGGATATGGGCTATGATTTTTTATCCTGTGCCAACAGGAACGAAATGTATCATGATCAGGGGGATTTATCTGTTGGTTTTGGCTATATTGTTCATTTTGTCACCTTATTGTCATGGCTTGATAGATCCCAGTGTTCCCGGTGTTACAAAAAATCCGGTTGTTTACATGCCTTTTGAGAATACAAATGGTACTTACGGCCCTGGAACAGGAGATAACCCTGCCTGGCTCAACCACGCAGCCAATGAATCCCCGGTTATTGTTGACAGGGGGAATACTTACTGGCCGCTGATTGGCAGTAATGCGGGTGTAAAAGGGGATTATTTTGACGGAACCAGTATGAATGGCGGTACCAGCCAGGCCGACATTATCACTTTCAACGATGATACAGGAGCTACAATCCCTTCGCTTAGCGAATTAAAATCCCATACGGTTACATTCTGGATCAGGACCGGATCGGATCAGGTAAAGGGCCCTGATAATTACGTACTGAGAGGGCCTTTCCAGGTCCATTTTGGTGCCGACGGCAGAATGGGGACGCATTGGTGGCCGAATCTAAGCTGGAATGCTTCCGGTCCGGATGATTATATGAGCTATGGAAAATGGCTCTTTGTGGCGATCACTGTAGATCAAAATGGGATTAAATATTACCGGGGAGACCCTGAAAATGCCCCGGTCCTCGTTTCACGAACTGATGTGACGACCGGAACTTCATTGACAAATCCATGGCTGTTTGTTGGCTGGCGTACGTATGTCAGTGCGGTGTACATGAATTTTGATCTGGATGAGCTGAGAATGTGGGCAAGTAAAACGGATAATTCCGGCGCCTTGAGTGCCGGAGAAATCGAGGCGGTCTGGGCGTATGATTATGCTCCCTCTTCCTGGTGCGGCGACCAGGACCATCCCGTACCGGAAGGTGATTTGAATAAGGATTGTGTTGTCGATATCGAAGATTTTTATCTTTTCACAAATTATTGGTACCTTCAAAGTGCGATTGATATTGACGCGTTCGCCGTGGATACTCTTGACCGGATTTTTGCTGACCAGCGTCCGGATGAACTCGCCCCGGATGCAGATATTCATCATGCACCCAGGGGTTCCAAAACAGCGTTGACTTTTGCGGTGCATCATATCGGCAATGCCATGTGCGACATTCGGGTATCAACTGTGACAAACCAGTACAATGATCGTTTCCCGGGAACAGCGACTCTATATCATGCCCAAAGTGTTCCCGTCGAGGCCAATAACAATGGATGCAGCGCCACGGCTGTGGGTGTGGTTCCGAATCCCTCATGGCATCCCTGTTTTATTCGTATGGCTCCATTTGAGACCGCTGAAGCACTCAAGCCCGCTGGAAGTATCAATTTGCAATCGGGAAAATACCATGGCGTAGTCCTTGAATTTGATATTCCTCAAGATGCCCCCATAGGAAAATACCAGGGCTGGCTGGAATTTATTATTGGCGATGAAATCCGCAGCGTTCCCTTTTCATTCACCGTGCATAAGACACAAATCGAACCTGAAAATCATGTGCTGCACGCCGATTACTGGCTCGATGCGGATCCGGAAAATCTCACCGCCCAGTCACCACCTTCCTGGTGGTCCTCCGAGCACTGGCAGCTGCTTGAGAATTCCGGCAGAACCCTTCGCCGATTTGGTCTGGACGGTCTTTTCACCCCTACGATTTATACCGCCCATCCTCTTGTGGACATTACGAAACTTCGAAATGGAACCTACACGTTTAATTTTGATCGATTTGACATCTGGGCTCAAACATTCTTTGCCCTGGGATTTGAATACCTCGAAGGGGAACACCTCTTTGCCCGGGCTGACGGCCTGCCGATTGGCCTGATCTACGGATATGACCAGGATACGGGATATTTTGCCCCGCTGATCGGTAGAAATATTTCCATGCAGGACTGGCATGCTTTTCTTACCTCTTTTTGTCAAAGTCTCTATGCGCATCTCCAGGCAAACGGCTGGGCTGGAAAATATAAGCAGCACCTTATGGACGAACCCGGGGATGCTTCTATTCTTGCGAATGCTTATGCCGTGATCAAAGCAGCCATGCCTGATGTACAAACCCTCGATGCCATTCATTCCTGGGGACAGGATCCGGCGAATTTTTCGCCCTATACGGATAATTTCATCTTCTATATTGACCTGCTGGATAACCACCAGGCCCTCGCCCAGCAAAGACTCACCGAGGGGAAAACCAACTGGGCTTATTATTTCTGTAAACCCCATCCCCCGGGACCGCATCCGACCCTGGATGCCCATTTAACCATGTGCAGACTGTTCCCCATGCTCTGCTATAAATACAATGCGACAGGAATGATCTTCTGGGCGGCCAACCGCTATCGAGGTGCCGATCCATATACTTCTTCGATCGGTCCGGGGCCCAGCGGTTCCCAAAATCCCGGCCACCCGCCCGGGGACTGCTGGTATTTTTATCCGGTAGACAATGGCCTTGTTGGCTCGGTACGAATGCTGAATTTCCGTGAGGGTATGATCGATCATCAACTCCTGTCAATGGTGAAAGATCAGGATCCTGCTCGAGCTTCACAGCTTCTGGATATGCTTCTCAGGTCCATGAGTGATTATGAAAGATATGACAATTCAGTGTATTACCAATTCCGAAAACAGGTACTGGAAGAACTGGACGGAAATTTCTAATTGCCTTAAGGGTGGAATGATCAAAGAATAGCTGCTTTTAAAGATTAATACAATGAGAATCGCTGTTGTAATAGTATTGTATGTTGTAGCTCTCAGTCCTACAGCATCTGCACTAATTGATCCCAATGTGCCGGGTGTTTCCAAGGGACCGCTGGTCTACCTGCCTTTTGATGAAGAGTGGGACAGCTTCGGTCTTTTATTCACGGAAGAGGCAACCGTGGCAACCTACAACAGTATTACCCCGAAATTCGCAACAGGAATCCGCGGAAAATGTTTTGACCTGTCCCATGCCGTGATGGGCGATTCAGCAGGATGCCTGATTTACGGAGTCTCCGGAACAGAAGATACCGAGTTGGAGACGCAATTGAACGGAGCCAAATCTATTACACTTTGCGGCTGGTTTAATGCTGTCAATGAACCGCTCAAGGCATTTTCCGGCTTTTTGGGCAGAACCGCACAGCTGATGGTACGCAGTTATGACAATCAAAGCCGGCTGGTCCTGGGAATCAATAACAACTGGACCCCGCTGGATAGTGACGTTACATTTGACGAAATGGATGAATGGATCTTCTGGGCGGTTACCTATGACGGTACCCAGAGCAGCAGCAATGTAAAATGGTATAAAGGGGATACAAACGGAAACTTCTCGCTGCTGAAGGTGCAATCCCTAAGCGCGGGATGCCTGGCAGACGTGCACGAGCCGCTTGCTGTCGGGAATTTACTGACTTCCGGTGCGTACTGTTTTGCCGGGTTGATGGATGAAATGAGGATATTTACCAGTCAATCCGATGACGGCGGAGCCTTGAGCCAATCCGACCTCGAAACCATATGGGATTACGATTATGATCCCTCCGTGTACTGCGGTGAACTGGCTCAACCTATCCCGGTAGGCGATTTCGATAAAAACTGCATTGTTGATTTTGATGATTTAGCCATTTTTTTCATGAACTGGTTGCTTGATAACAGTCCGATGGAATAACAGGAACATGGTTGAGGTAGGAGCCAATGCCTGTCTTTTTGTATTGCTTTTCCTTAACAAGGTTTCCTGAGCGGTACAACGATATTGGCTGACCAGGTCATCTGGTTGTGGAGGCCCTGACCGTCTCCCGTAGCAAAATAAATATGAGTTGGAATCCCATTTTCTACCAGGACCTGAGGCCTTTCAAGCATTCCCTGTTCTGTTATACTGCCGTCATCCCATTTTAATGTTCGGCTGTATGCATTGGGGGGATCAGAAAACCTCCATTTTCTTCCATCTTCTGAAACGGCATGTAACCCTCCATGCCGCTGGCCGGATACGCGACTGCCCATATCCTTTACGACCATCTCGTAGCCCTTCTTGCTTTTCCAAATATAAGGATCTTCCAGCCCGGCATCGCTTAGTGTAGTATAATCGAATAAAAAATCGTCGTCTACCAGTTGATAAGGACCGAGATAGTGGTCTGCGCGGGCCGCTTTTAAATTGATCATTCTGTGTTGACCAATCCATTGGGCCTGCTTGAGAACCAGTAGAACACTGCCGTCTTCATGAACCGCAGGAGCGGGATTGTTACCTTGTATGGGATTGCCGGCGCTGTCATATATAATTAGCGGTTTCTCAGAACGCTTCCAGGGCCCGAAGATCGACTTGGATGTTGCAACGCCTATTGTTCCTCCACCGACCGTCTCGTAACCGGTTTTTTTTGTCTCCCAGGCAAAGGTGTCCAGCGGATTGTCAGCACTGGGAGTTGGCCCCTGGTAGGTATTGCCAATATAAAAGAGCAGGTAAGTGTCCCTGCATTTATGAACCGTGGGATTATGTGTCATGCGACCGTCCCAGAATTCCGGCCCTCGCGGAGGCAAAGCAACCTCCTGGAAAATGAACGGCCCGTGAGGATGATCTGCAGAACAGCGGATAATTTCAGAATTTGTATAAACAGAAAAGAGAAAATTTAAATTCCTCGGCCAGCGGGAAACAAACAAATGGTACCGGTTGTCTTCCCCCTTTATAACGGAACCTCCCCACACCCAATAGTTGTCATCGCGATATCCTCCTTTGGCAATCGCAGGCAGTAAAAAATCCATGAAAGGCTTTTGTTTCATCAAATTGTTCCTGTTCAATTGTATAGGGATGGTTCCAGTTCCAGTAATCCAAGCAAGAGCGATGCCTGGCTGTGATTGGGATCTATGTCCAATATCGAGGCAAACAGTTTTTGGGCCGCTTGAACATTGCCGAATCCCAGTTGGCCAAGGGCCTGTAGGAATAAGCAATATGCCCGGTTCCTGTTGTTCAGGTCTTCATCGAAAATAATGCTTGTAACTGTTCCGATCTCCAGGAATTCAAATCTGATTTCCTTCTCATAATTTTCAATACCGTATTCAATCAGTTGATTAAAGCATTTCGCTGCCATCGCATCTTCGGATAATTTCCTGAAAGCAAGGCCCCGATAAAAGATGTAATAGGATTTAGATACTGTAGCCAGGGACAGTGCGGGATGAATCGTGGTGCTACAGGTGAGTGCCTGCTTAAAAAACCGGGCTGCTTTTTCCATGTCACCATTGAGTTCGCAGGCTCGCCCGGCATAATACTTCAGGTCATTATCCGTTGCGGATGTTAATTTTTCTTCTCCTAGGTTTTCTGGCAGATGCATCCCCTTTTCAAAATAGGACAACGCCTGATCATAATCTTTCTCTGCAAGCGCATGACAGCCCAGAGCAATGTTGGAAATAACATATTGATCCCCAGTCAGGCCTTCTTTGCATTCCCAGGGATGGAATCGATAAGACAGGGTCAGGTCAAGAGCCTCTTTGTAGTTTCTGCATAAATTCGCGGCGGTTACATGTTCGAGCTTGAGGTCATCGCGTTGACGAACCTGTTTGATATGTTTCTCAAGAAATTCAAGCCGCTGCCGGGGATCTACCGCTGAATTTATATAAAGTTCATTCAGTTCCGAAACAAATCTTGCATTATTCGGCTCAAGCTTTAACGCCTTTTCCATTTGCTGCCTTGCCAGGTCCCTGTCTTGAAGCTTGTTAAATGTTCCTATTGCAAGGTTTCTCCAGGTTCCTGCAAAATCTTTTCTGTGTGTTAGTGATTGGTGCCAGCAGTCTATCGCTTTCATGTACTGCCGTTTGTCATAGTACAGATTCCCGAGGAGATAATTCGACTTGTATCCATCATGATGATCGATTGCATATTTTAGAACTTGAATATCCTCAAGACGATTGGGAAAACACGGTGTCAGAGGCATTTCTTCAGCTTTTTGGATATATTTACGACAGTATTCCCGGTCGGTTTCTCTCATGCAGTGTGCCTGGTGGTAATACACCATCGGATCGATAACTTCTTCAATCAAATCCAGAACCTTGCAGGCGTCTGCCTCCATTCCATATTTTGTGTAATCAACCGCCAGCTCAAGAAAAGTGTGATTTTCACCTCGAGTAATTTCAAGAAATCGCTCAAGAGCATTTTGATCTTCGGTCAGCAAATATCTTTCAATAAGCATCCAGTAGTCGATAGGATCTTCTGTCAGCCATTTTTCGATCCATTCGACAGCTTGTTTTTTCTTCCCCTGTTTACGCATAATCGCAGCAGCAAGATGCCGGGCTTTTCGATTGATACCGTTTACCGCCAGTGACCTTTCAATGAATTCTGCGGCCTTGCAGTAATTTTCTTTTCTGCACTCCAGCCGGGCAAGTGCCATATAGCCTACAGCCTGCCAGGGCCCGTTCCAAACAGATTTATAATAATGCTGATAAGCACTTGTGTGATCCCCGAGGTATTCACTGCATAGTCCAAGCAGAAAACTGATCTCACCGTCATAGGGATTGAAGTTCCATATCGTATATTTTTCCCAAGCAGTTTGCAGGTATTCCATGCCATCCCGAAAATTGCCCCTTCTCAGCATAAGTCTTCCCATGCCCAGATTACACCTGCAGTCAGTTCTGTCACGCCGGAGTGCCTCAAGATAATAATCTTCAGGAAGATAACTTGCGTGCAGGTACTGCTCAATATGAACCGCCGTAAGGAATAGTTCATCATTCGAGCCGATATCCTGTGGCTGTTTGACCTGGGATTTCACATCAGGCAGCGGTTCTTTCCTTTTTTCTTCACCCTGCCAGTTGAGTATCACATTGTTCTCTTCATCCCGAAGGAAAACGGAAATATCCCGGCACTTAAAACTTTGCGGAAGGCGGACTTGCTGACTATAGTTATGCTCCGGATTCAGCGAGATGGTTTCTGAACATAGAATCTCACTTCCCAGCATGACGGAAAGATGGCTGCTGTTTAAAGGTGCTGTCACATACAAAGCGATATCAAGATTTCCTTCATGAATTTCACACTGGATTGCTGCTTTTTCGTTTGCGTTTTTCACAATTCCAAGGTTGTTATACGGAACAATGTATTCATCAAACCTTTTTTCCTCCCCCGGGCTTAACCATGCAAAGTCCGGCTGGTTATCCGTAAAAACACCCGCCATCAGTTCCAGGTAGGGCCCGTCAGAATCGGTCAGGTTTCGCATCCAGCCGCGGGCGAAATCACATTCTTCATTGCCCCAGGTAAAGAGTTTTTTGCCCGGAGAGATCCCCGCATCAGCGATATGCAATATCCCGGCATTCTCTTCATGACTGTATGCCCCGCTAAAGGAGTATTTAGAGGGTGTGGCCATGTAAGAAACCGCAAACGGAATATTGGTATTCCGGGAAATGTCCACACCTTCTGAAAAGTCCACTCCGCAGTATTTCCCGGTCATGACAGGATATCGTCCGCAGTCACTTTTGGCATGAAAATGAACACTATCCACATCCGGCGGAAACACATGCTGGTGGTCCTTGTCAGATCGTACTGCGATATTGGTCCACCATAAAAAAATCTGCGGCAGGTCTGTTCCATTATAGATCATAACGGAAAGCTTCAGGTAAGCTCGTTCCGGATAGATCGTGTAACCAACAGAACAGCGGGTATGAAAAATCTTCTCCTGTTCACCAACCCAGAGAGTTTTGCTTCCATCCGGATTTTCTACAATTGTATAATCCAGACGTTGATAGGTTGTCGGCCTGTGATGCATGGGCCAGTTAAATTCAATCCCTCCGCTGATCCATGGACCCAGCAGACCAATAAGCGCAGGCTTGATTACCGTGTTGTGATAGACAAAATGCCTGGAGGCAATTTTGTCATAAGCCATCTGGATTCTGCCGCCCAGTTCCGGAAGCACCATGATTTTGAGATATTCATTCTCAAGAAAGACCGCTTCGTATTCAACATCTGTCTTATCATCCTTGATCACATCAACAAACGGATACGGATATACGCAACCTGTCGCTCCCTGGTTGATTCGTCTTTCCAGAAAAAGAGGGCTGGGCTCGGGTTGGCCGACTGAATAGGTCGGGATCTTGATTTGTTCAACGTGGATTCTTGCCATGATGAATTCCTATTTGATTTTGACTTGCAAAATGCCGGCGTTTTTTCCAGCTTCCAGTTGTGTTCGAATCTGAATTGCCGATGTGCGGACAGGTTTGAAGCTTACGTGATTATAACAATTCGCTGCGGTCTTGTAAGCAGACTGGTTCTCAACCGCAATCCACTGATCTCCCTTTTGATAAAAGACCTTCCAGTCTTTTGGGGGGATATGAGTATCGTATTTCAGTTCCGGGAAAAAAGATTGGGGTTTCGGGTTGGCAACCCAGTAAACAGAAGTCTCAGTCACTGTATATGTTGTATCAAAATTCAGTTGTACCCATTCGGTGCGAGGGGTATCCTTTGCTTGCCAGATCAACCGGGGCACGTCGATATCACCGGACCAGACAGGCTCAAAAAGACTGTTAATCGCCGAAGGCTCGCCTTCATCACAGCTCGAGGCCTTCACATGTGAGGTGCCCGCAATCGAACGTATGGGTAATTCTTCCAAAGCCAGGCTGTTTGCCTGATCATTGATGACTGCAAGACCGACGGGATATTTGCCTGATGCGGATTTCTGCACAGTGATTCCTACGTGCTCCGTATGGGAAGCACCTGGCTCAAGTGTAAGAGTTTTATCATACTTGCGAATCTCACGAAATGTATGATATCCCAGGTCATCAATCAGCCCTACCGGCCAGAAACGAATCCTTTGCTGCATTTTTGAGGTATTCTGGGCAGTTAGTGTAATTCGAGTTGTTTTCCCTTTTTTGACCGGATCCTTCGGCAGGATAACCTTGGCCTTCACAGGGGCATCCTCGTTATTGAGTCGTTCATTTTGCTTAGCGAACACATAATAGAGAGGATTGGGCCGGTATCGGTTGTGCGTGTAATGCAGGATACCATAAGCCCGTCCAGCTTGAATCGGTGTATACCAGTAGACTTCCGGGGTATAGGCGGAAAGTTTATCGATCAGGATTTCCGCATTTTGCGCCTTGGCCTGCTCCCCGTGATAACCACCCGGCCCCGGCCACGGATATCCTGCTCCGAGGCCCACCTCCGTAACGGTGAGAGGCTTTTGGATATTCTGGCTGTACATGGACTTGATCATTTCATCCATTCTCGTCACGCTTGCTTTCCAGCCGGCGCTTCGTCCGGGATAGGGATGATCCGCGATTGCATCACAAAAGTTCTGGATATTTCCTTCCCGGATACAGGGAACCAGCCACATCGAAATCCGACCGGCATAAACATCACACTCTGGATTTACTTCTTTCGCGGCAGTATAAAAATTGCTCAGGTAATCAATATAACTCTCGTATCCAAAAGTCATGCCGTAATGCCAGGCATCCGGTTCATTCCAGACTTCGTAATCATTAATTTTGCCCTTGTATCTTTTGACCATGGTAGATACAAAACGTCTGTAGTCTTCCCAGTCGTCCGGCGGAAACGTTGCATTATCGACGGCATGATAAGAATGACTGCTTTTTCGTTTGTATTCCGGGATATCATCAATGGTTTTGCTGTGCGACCATGTAGGTGTACCCCACAGGGTAAGTACACCGATGGAATTGCCGTAATAGTCGAGTTCGTCTACATAATCATCAAGCTGCTCAAAGTTGTAATTTCCTTTCTCGACTTCAAAACACGGTTCTACACGAAAAGATGCATTTTTTCGAAAATGATCCCCCCATACCGCCATGAAACGCATTTTCTGGATCCCAGCCGCAGAAAAGAGCTTATGGGCTGTGTCTCTCATCGCCTCAGATGCAGTCCCAATAGGGCAGTAGGATGGTTCAAACCAGCTCATAGCCCCTACACGGGCCTTGTTGTTTGTAAGCAGGTAAGGGGCTTTTATGTTATCGGTAAGTGTGAATTTTTCTATTTCCAGACGATGAATATCCAATTGTCCCCGCCAATTCTGGAATGAAAAACCGAGATAAAAATATTTAGCCGGATGGGAGGGATCATTGATACGACATTTGGGAACCGGTATACAGTTTTTTACAAATCTTTCTCTAAAGTTCCCTGTTTTAATGCTCGGTTCTTGCAGAGAAATTTCTTCGAGCAGTTCTCCCTTTTCATCGAAACATCGTATTTTCAGTTTAAAACTACCCCTGTAGCTTCTACCCTGGAAAGTACATGTAAGATTCCACCAATGGTAATACTGACGCCAGGTAAGTTGTTCGGCTTCGAGGTCCAGACCGATAAATCCGGTAAATCCATCCGGGGCACTGCAAAAAATGGCCGCTTTATTATCAGTTTGTACGGAGGCTTTTCCCGTATTGGATTCAAGCACTTCGACAAAGCGATTCAGCTCCTTGTTGAAATAGGGCAGTTGAACTCGCTTTGCATCGCTGGAGGAAAGAATACAAAACAGTATTGAAAAGATCAAACAGGTTCGCGGGTTCATTTTTCACCTTTTGAATGATTTGAATTGTGAATAGATTCAACCTGAATTTTGGTTCAAATGATTAAGATACATGGTTAGATTGAGTTTTAATGAATCCGGATTTCGTGTACACCTCCACCTTTGTTGGCACGCAAACGTGCGGTAATACGTATCGCATCCGCGGTGACCGGTTCAAAATGAACCTGATTAAAACGATTTGCTTCAGTCGCAAACGGCTCGCTGTTTTGAACAGGTTTCCACTGTCCGTTTTTCGAACGATAAGAAAGCTGCCATTCCAGCGGCACACTGAAATTGTCATATCCTTCAATTTTGATTTTAATGTCCGCCCCGGGATTCTCGACTTCCATCCCGTGGGCATCCATTTTATACTTATCGTCCAGTTCATTAATTTTATCTGAATAAACCGATTGCCTACCGCGCAGGGCATACACCGGCTTGGGGTCCGCAAACCAGAAAACTTCAATCTCTCCGATCTTTTGGGCCTTTTCAAAGTCCAGTTGAACCCACTCTTTTCGCACCTGCGGTTTCGGAGCCCATATCATCGCCGGGACATCCTCATCCCCGGACCAGACGGGAATGAGAGAATCATTAACCGCTTCGATGGAACCCATGTCGCAGGATGAAGCCGTTGCGATGGAAGATGAGGCTATCGATTTTATCCATAAGTCCTGGATTTCCACACAATTACCATTCTCATTGATCGCGACCAGTCCGATCGGATATCTTCCATATGCCTGCCTGGCGGGGGTGGCCACGAGAGTTGTTTCATGCGTTTGTCCCGGATTCAGTGTCCCTGTCCAGTCATGATCTCTTACCTCTTTTAACGTTTCAAAACCAATAGAGTCTACAAACCCAATCGGCCAGAAATTAATCTTCTGCGGCTGGGAAGATGTATTCGTTGCTCTAAGTGTTATCCGAGTTTCCTGACCTTTTACAGCATGTTCATCCGGGATTAAAACTTCGGCTTTTATTGCGTTTTTTTCTTTCAGGGCTCCGCTGACTTTCCCAAATGCCCAGTAGGAATCAACCGGCCGATACCGGTCCGACTCAAACTGTACAATCCCGTATTGACGGTTGCCCTGAATCGGCGTATACCAGTAGATTGAAGGTGTAACATCTTTCATGGCAGTAAGCACCTCATAGAGCAATTCGGCCTTGGCCTTTTCGCCGTTTTGAGCTCCGGGCCCCGTCCATGGAAAACTCGCACCCAGGCCGAATTCAGTAACTTCAATTGGAATTTTCTTCCCGGCTGCCATCAGGGAAAGCTGAACTTCCCGAAATTGCCTCATTACTTTATCCAGATTTCCCCCATGGCTTCCCGGGTAAGGATGCAGAGCTACCGCATCCATATAATTTCCCATGCCTTCCCGAAGCATATTGTTGATCCACCAGCCGACCCTTCCGCAGATTACATAACAATCCGGGTCCACTTTTTTGGCTTCCGTGTAAAAACGAATTAAGAATTGCTCATACTTTTTATAAGGCGAAAGGACGCCCCAAACATGTGAATTGGGCTCATTCCAGACCTCCCATTTCTTTACCTTGCCTTTTAAATGTGAAACAATCGCACGGACATATTTTTCATAATCATCCCAATTATCAGGCGGAAAGGCGATTTTCCAGGTTGCCTTTCGGGCGGAAAGAGCGTCAGGGACCTCTTCGAGGGTTTTACTCACAGCCCAGTTCGGAACACCGTGAACAGTCATTACACCGATTTCGATACCATAGTACTCAAGTTCTTCGATCAATTGATCAATTTCTTCAAAATGGTATTCTCCCTTAACCGGCTCTACTTCTTCCCAAATTGTGAAATAACGCATGGAATTCATGCCCACACCAGCCAGAAGTTTATGACCTGTGTCTCTAAGCGTCTTATGGATCTTACTTTCTACGGTACTGATCGCGGTTTGGCTGCTTAGATACGCCGGCTCGAACCAGGGCAATCCACCGCAGACGAATTCTCCTGCTTCCGGTTTCCACTGCTCCTGCATTTCTTTTGTATACTTAAAAGGTCGAATTTTCAAAGATCCCACTCTTGCTGTGCCGAACCAGTCGGTAAACCATAAAACCACGTTTGCTCGTTTCGATACCCGGGAAGGATCCGCGGTTCGCAGTTTGGGAACGGCTATCAGTGGGAAATGATATTTTTCAGGGATCATTTCCCCGGTAATATCCGGAATATCTGGATAAGGAGTACCTAAAATATTCGGGGAAGGCCTTTCGATCAATCTCATCATCTCGATACTTTCCCCGTTTTGGTCGATGCATTCGAGTACGAAATCACTCATCGCCCTTGTTGGCGTCCATACCGCTTCTACTTCGATCTCCCACCAGTGGGCGAACTGCCACCATGCCGGGATGCTGGGCAGGGGAATACTTACTCCGACTTTCCCCGTAAAGGCTTCCTCGTCGGCAGTGACCTCAAGGCATTGGGAAGTCCCCCCCTTACCATCGGGGATTTCAATCATTTGGATTTCGACTTTGCCCTTGACAGAATCCAGTACTTCAAAGTCTCCAATCAATTCTCGATTGAAATAGTCCTGTACGCTTTCCCCAAAGCAGCAAAATACAGGCAGTGTTAAAAATACAAATCCGATGATAAGCTGTTTTTTAATTTTTTGCTTCATTGAGTTCCTCACTTTTTCCTTTTTCAACATGGCTTAAGAATCCAAAATGGTGATCGAAGCAGCTTAATCAATCCACCATTGCCCTATCCCTGCCCCTTTATTCGGATGGGATTCAAATATGAGCCTGAACGACTTTGATTTGACCGTTGTAAAACCGATTTCCAGGAATCTGTCTTTCTCCGTCGGCCATCGACTGGAGTCGACCTTGACCCACTTGCCTACGGAGAGATATTCCAAAGACCAGTTAGCAGGAGACTGATAAGTGTTGTAGGTTATCCCCTTAACCGGATAATCCGGAGCAGTATTGTCATGCCAGTAAACCTTCGAGCTGCTGACCTCAACCGGGACATCAAAATCATACTGAACCCAATAGGTTGTGCTTTGAGGCTGTTTGGGCCATTTGAGAAACGGCGCGTCCTGATCGCCAGACCATACAGGAACAACCATGCTCTTGGCAATGTCCGGCTCTCCTTCGCTGCCTGGCGAAGCAGTTACCTTCGCCGCAAGGGTTGGGCTGTTTATATAGAGAGGGGCAAGCAGCAGGTTGTTCTTGTTGTTCTCGGTAACGGCCGCAAGGCCAATTTTGTAACAGCCATCCGCGGCCTGCGTTGGGATTACATCGATCTGGATGCGGCGTTTTGCTCTTTTGCCAAGGCTGCCTTTCCAGTCATGTTTTCTGATGTTTTCGAGCTTGCTGTAACCGAGATCGTCAACAAAGCCCACCGGCCACAGATTGACTTTTTGGGTTTTATTTGAGATATTCTCAGCAATCAATTCAACCGTCATTTTCTCGCCGGATGCAACCCGGTTTTTCGGCATCTTTATTTCGATCGATATTGGGGAATCTTCC
>CAYVUI010000116.1:0-14011 GCA_964454745.1 uncultured Pirellulales bacterium
TTCTGAACATAACACGCTTAATATAAAAGACTTAAAACTTTTTCTGGGACGACTACTTATAGAATATGATGACAGTAAGATTTATAAGTATATTATCATTTAAATTACATATAGGAAATGAAGTACTTAGCCTCATATAAATATATCATATCAATTGAATGGCATAATCAACAATAATATGACCAGCAATAAAACCGAACCATCTTGTTATATTTATATCTCATTTCCCTTGTAAACATACAATGATAACTTACAAAACCAATACCAAATCTATCAGTAAATATCACAAAAAATATACAAGAATAAAAAAAATAAGCGGCCATCTTGAAAGGCAAGCACCTATATATACGTTTGTTTCCAGCGCTCTTGGTGCAATTGGTGGAGCAGTTGTGGGGAGTTATATTCCAATTGAAATACAATTGTTTCCAGAACTATTCTGTTCCGCAGTCGGATGTGTTAGTTTTGCCAGTGTCGGCTTCGGACTACAAGATCTAAGCATCGATATGAAGGGCGAACTTGGCCGTTTAGAGAAAAAAATCAAGATTTTTCTTTAAGAGACAAAAAAGCCCTGAAGAGATATTTAGAATAATAATTGTAATACAAGTAGTAGTATCTTAACCAAAAGACAACAGCACCTATGCCAAAGCACAGGCACCATTTGGCAACAACTGTTTTCTCCGAATATTCTGAAAACTTTAACAAATATATTCCATATATGAACAATAAAAAAAAGGATGCAGATAGATTTCTAGCAAAACTATATAGATTCAACCAATGGCGAATTAATGGGACGTTATTTTTATCATTCTGGTGCAAGTAGGAATAGGTGAGCCAATAGATGTTTGTTCCTGCCTCCTTAATGTTTAAATCAAACGTTTCATTAAATTTTTTTGCAAACGATTCTTGAAACACTGTTTCAAAGGGCTTGCACATCCTAAAAAGCAATGACAATACAGTATACACGACAAGGGGGAATAGGAAACCATAAAAAGGCCATAAAAGCAAACGACACTTAGTCCATATGCAATTTGCCATTCTCATCTGCCTACTTCTATTATTTCTGATAGAGGTTGGATCATGCCAATCCTTTAAACAAAACATTGAAAAAAACAGCTTTAATACTAAAACAACAATAAAAGTGACTCCAAAGAAAATGGAATAGACGTTATTTGCATGGATGCTAGCAAAGGCAACTGTTATGACAAAAAGCATGAGCAATGACTTATAAAACTGTTGACATCTGTGAGCATACCTTAAAACAGGACACTCTTCATAATCTAATATCTTTCCAAAAAGACGATAGACAGGGTAACCTAATGTTCTCTCCACAATTAGCTTGTCTATCAGTATTGCACTGACCGATGCTACAAAATGTCCGAGAACATACACCAATAATAAAATGATTGGTATGGCACTGATAAAGAATTGCCAATTGGTATTATGCATGTCAGATATAAGAAAATATTGATTTAAATTTAATATTTCTTCTGATACCTTTGCCCAGGAGAGGACGCAGAGGCCTATAAGAAGAACCCCGCCGGGTATAAAATATCCAAAAGCATCATATGCATTAAATTTTGATACGAATATGTCTGAAACAGCCTCCTTGTATTTTGTTGATGACATAAATGGAATCTCCTATAAACTACAATAATGAGCAGTTTTTCTGCCCAATTCACTATTATATTGTGTGTCAGGTCATGCGGTTTATCTCATAGTTGTAATAAAATATCATAGAGCTAGTGGTAATCAATCCGATAAACTCTTAGCTCATGCCACCATTTATAGTTCCCTTTGTTAAGACACTTCAGATCACGTTCATTCTGGAGAAATTCATTATATTTTTTTAGCCTAATATACCTGTCGAGATAATACTGATATTGATGACTTTTATTCTTGTCATTAGGGTCTATTTTGTAATCAAGCTGAGGGTGATAAGGTTGAATCATGTCAATACGAAGAGGGACGTCCCGAGTTGCCAGACAAACAGGTACTACCCCTGCCCTTTCACATGCCTGCTCAAACTCAGCTAACGCTATGGCAGAAAACTGTACTACAAGTGTTTTTGTAATATCTCGTCCCTCAAGAACTAAATCCTCAAGAAGCTGGGTTCCCGAAACAGCAACAGATAAACCTGAAGCGATTTCATATTTCTTAACTTGCGGTAAATAAGGTGGAGCACAGAGGCATAGATCAAGTTTGCCATATTCATGAACAAACTGCCTATAACATGCTAATCCTCTAGCTGTTATTGTTTTATATTGCCAATAACAATTGGGAGAATTTCTCAGATTTCTTTTACAATTATGCTCAGTCAGCAAGGTTAATGAACGGTTAAGGTCGGAAAATACTGCCAACCTGACATGAGAACAATTTTGAGCATAAAAAATACCTAGAAAGCCCGTGCCACTGCCTACATCTGCGACTAAACGATTTGACTCTTCACATATTCTCATTTTCTCCAAGATTGATGCAAACCATAGAGAATCAATGGAAGGTGGCCAGCGATACTGATTGGACCAAAAAACAGATGTGGCATGTGCCTCATTACTTGTGAAGGAAATGATCATTGGTGCCTTTGAAAAGAGTCTTTGGATCAACCCTTTAGTTTTATGCTTTACCCCTCCCTTGTCTATGCAGTATAAATGGCCATCCGGAAGATTCAAAATAGCACAATTTTCCTCTTTATAATCATCAGCTTGCCAATCCAAGCATAAGGATTCATAAGATTGTTGCCATAGTAAAACCGGATTTGAGATAGCATTATTTCCCTTAATTGGAAATAATAGTTGTTTAACTTCCGCTTTTTCATCTGAAAGTATGTCTTTTGCCACCTCTTCGATAATTTCGAATTGTAACTCTGACAGATCTGCACTAATGCGAACATTCATGGCTGCTTTTTTATCTGTCAGGCAACTCTTCCCTTGTTTATCAGCCGCCACATTATCCAGTAGTCCTATTCGAATACGAGCTAGTCGCCGAACTGGCCGGGCAAGAATCTGATTGTTTACAAAACTAGTTACATCATTTAGTTTTCTTTCCCGAAGTTGCCTTATCGCCATTTCTAATTCAGCGAACAAATTGATTCTCGCATAAGATTCTTTCGCTAATGAAGGATCGATATCAAAAAATACCTCTAATAAGCTGGTTATATGATTCATCAAATTATTAAATGATATAAATTCATCTGAAATGATTCGTTGGAGTATCTCAGGGTTAATTGGACTCCTCATACATGAGAACGTGCGATTAAATTGTTCACGGCAAGCCCTATAAGAGTTTTCCAAGGCTTTTGGAAATTCATGGAGAAAAGCTATCCGAAGATCATCTAGGGTTACAAAATCCAGAAGGCTTTCATAGGACATATTTCGTCCCAATGATGACAAAAGACGGCTTAAATTTTCTCCATCCCTGTCTGCAAAATATTCCATAGCTAAATCTCTCAGATGCTCTTGGAAATATTCAATAGCATTGGGCGTTCTATATAAGTAATGGTCAAAATCCAACCAAAATGAGTGTCGATAATATTGGCAAAACTTTTCAAGCGCTACCGCAAGTGGTTGTTTTACATCAGGATTAAATTTATTAAGCAGATTCTTATTGTTGAGCAAAAAAAGGAACCAAGAATTCTTGTCAAGTATTTGAGTTATAATGTCAGCCACCCATAAATCTTCAATTTTATGAAGGATAAGAAATGAACGCTCTGAATTCGATTTTGAAAATTGCTCCAGAATATCAAGATACTCCTTTTCAGGAGAACCAGACAGCTCTGAACTGCTTTGAGGAGGGGGGGCAACAATTATCTTTAATGCCGTACAGTCATTTATTGCGCCGAATCTCCCAAGAACTTTTTGTTTCAAAGCTCCGGGATAACGAAAATTGCCCGACTCTTCAAGACACCCTGTGAATACAATATCTTGCCTGAGTCTTACCCCTAAATGTGCGGCAACAGAAGCAATATAAAAAGCCATCCCCAACGATTTTCCATCAGTTCCTTCCATCCATGCAGCGCTGCGATTGAGGTCACTTTCACCGATGCTAAAATTCAATTGTTTAGGTTCAATCGACCACAACCTCACTGTCTGCTCTGTGTATCGTTGAGCTGTATTCCAACTTTCTGTAACTGTTTCTGAGCAAAAGCTTTTGGTAGGAATAGGAGACAGGTCACTATTAAAGCTACCCACGGTCAATGAGGTGACAAATCCAACTTGCTCTTCATCTACCATTAAAATTCTGACTGATATTTTCATAAGCATTTCCTATTGCTCATTCACATAGTTATTCTAATGAAACCTCCAATCTTGCAGCATATTTTCCTGGAATCAGCTTCCCACGTATCTCCCCTCCTTTTGAGTGTATTTGCTTAGAATAAAAAACCTTTTCTTCACTGGCAGCTGCCTTAAGAGCTTCTGTATTCTCAGATGTCCTAATAATATCTTCTTGATTACATTCAAATGTTATCTGCTGAGAACCTATTTCAATGAGATATTGGCCAGGATGATGTAAATTCCATATCTCAAATATTTTTCCCTTACTTATCCAGTGCACAACAGTATCTAATATTTTTTTTCCATTCAAGAAGACAGCAATATCAGGCAAAATGTCTGAGAAATTTTTAGACTCTAGAAGTTCGCAATATATTTCAATGTCTTTTCGGCAATACTTGCATTTTGCTAAATGGTCCATTGCTTGTGCTCGTTGATCTTTGGTTATTGTGCCCTTTAAAATGCCTTCAAGAATTTCATTGGAAAGGCATTCCGAAAAATCATGAATTGCTTCTTCTTGGCGAGAAATTTGGGTGACCTGTTTGAGCAATTTTTCAAACTCATCATGATTCATGATGCTTGCTCCACTATAATAAATCTTAATATTTACACTTAATGTTACTTCACAAATTCGGAGTAAAAACGAAGGTCTGTACGGCAACCTTTACACCTACTTAAGTGATCGTACACTTGCTTTTCTTCATTTTCTGGTAATTTCCCATCATAAAGTGAAAAAAGCGTCTCATTGCCTATGCAGTCAGATACTTCACTTGATGGCAAATTGTCAAGATGTGATTTTACGGCACTTTTCAGCATTTTCTCAAAATCTTTTCTGCTTTTCATTTTATTCTTACACATTGAATAAGTTTTCTGAGTAAAAAGTGTTTTTCATTTCATCAAGTCCCTTATTCTATCTGTGACCTCAATCTATCTACAATTTCAGCATATTTAAGTCTTGTGGTAGATTCCTTCATGCCCACTACATTGGCAATTGTCTTGAAAGGCAGATCCTGTTCAATACGAAATATAAAAATCAGATACTCGTTCATAGTAAGTTTTTCAATATTATTTCGTAGAATTTGTATCTGCTCATCCATAATTAAAGTCTCGATTGGTGACGGAATATTTTGCGAAGTACGCGAAGGTTGTTTTTGGAAAGCATATCTCTTCAAATTTCTTTCATTCTTTTGCCCTTTCTCCCAAAACTGTAAAAGAATTTTCCTCAAAACACCAAATGCATATTTAGGCTCAACTACTTTCCCCTGCTGTTTCTTTTCTTCGAGAATCCTGGCTACGTGCTGGTATATATCCTCCTGTAAGCGTGACATCCCCCTATAAGAAATGTAATTATAAGCTTTCGCCCGTGGCAGGATTAATTCCAGCCAACCAGAATCATTGTGGTTGGCTGAAGTCTTGTTTTCTGCCATTTATCACTCCTTATTCACATGCTCAATATCAATGAATTAATCCTTTGTTCAACGTATTTTATAGTAATTTTATGCCAAGTCAAGCCCCATACGAATATCTAATCAAGACATCATTTTGAGCTTTTTTTCATAAAAATTAAAAATTTTTCCTTTTTTTTTGCGCTTAAGGCAACTTCCGCGGACAAAGTCGGGCCCCAGATACAGAATTGAATGAACTAAGAAAAGAAAAAAAGAGGTATTTACAATGATGAATTACGCAGAACCATTCTTCATGAGCCGTCATTTTTTTAGTCAAATGATCCAACAAAAGTCCAAATATCTCCCTCTTCTTTTGACACGTTATATATATTATGTCCTTTTGCCCTCTAATTTCACCCTGGACCCGTATACTTTTGCGTTTCCTTTGGCAGAATACGGACCTTTTGAAGAAATGTACATCGTCAGTCTTTTCGGCCATGAAAAGAAATTCCCCGCAGCGCCGGAAATTGATGCATTAATGGTATGGATCAATGGAAAACTTCCACTTCTGCATCAAGGTTGCCTTATTGGTGGGTGGTACAACAAAGATGACCATATCTATTATTTAGATTTATCCTCCGTTATTTACGGTCTTGAGAATGCTAAAACATTCGGTGAGTTAAATCGCCAAAAGGCAATTTACCACCCTTATTCAGACACTGAGATAGGTATAGGCGGTAAATTTAGCTTAAAAGAAACGGCATAGCGACTCCAGGAGAACAAATGATCAATCGCAGCATCGCAAAAATAGCACTGGACCTGATGCGGAACTCAGCCCGAGCCATCTACCTGATTTCATCCATTTTTATCGCCATCTTTGTCTGCTGGTTCTGCTTCTGGTTCCTGGTCTTCCTGAGTCAATGGTGCAAGGATAACGTTTTCAATGAACCGTGGTAAATAACCTGAAAGGCTCCCAATGACCGATCAAAACCGGGAACATTTAGAGGAACTGCTGGATTTCATATCCAATCCCAATTACCGCCAGCGGCACCAGGAAGGGATTGCAGGGCCTAAAGGTGTGCGGATCACGGATCAAAAAACCGATGATACGGTGATTGATGAAAACCAGAATACGCGGATTTGTAGCGGTAACTATCACACCATCCTGGATTGCGGACATTGCTCCACCCATCAGGTAGGTGGGATCTGTCATTTCTGCGATGCACTGGTGTGCAGGGATTGTATTGCAATATGTTCTGGATGTGGATTGGCTGTTTGCAACACCTGTTCCACGGAACAGTCATTTGACGGACAGCCCCGAAGATACTGCCGGACCTGCGTAGAGGAAATTTCACGATCTTTACGCATGAAGCAGGTCCAAAAATCCATCCTGACCTTCTTCTTTGAATCGTAACCATCGCCACATCTGCTCTTTGAAAACTAAATAGCGTACCTGTTTAAACTTGAAACAGAAGCGGTTATTCAATTTGGGAGATCTATGATGAACAGAAAACAACCCGACCGATGGGAGCTGTTGAAACGAGCCGCCGCACTTAACAATGGAATAAGCCCTGCAGATTTCAGGCGATTTCGAATCCTCTTTGCCCGTCGTGGCAATGCTCCCCGTGAATATTTCGCCCTTGAATCCAGCATTTTTTTCCGGGAATTCAAAGAATCGCTTCAATTACAACCTTTTACCACTCCCCGTCCCATGCGGGGAGATATTATTTTAGGGAAACATCCCGGGGGTACAAGCCGGTATGAATCCAAATTTGCTCCCAGCCATTTATTAGGGATTGGTGCAACAGGATCGGGCAAAACCGTCATGCTGACATTTTTGCTCCTCCAGTACCTGGTCATTGCCTCCGGGATTTGGGTCTTTGATTTCATCAAGCGGGAATTACGGGGCATCAGGCGACTGGCTCAAAGAATGCAAATCCCCTTTGAAGTCTGCCGGTATGAATACCTTCGGATCAACCTTCTGGATCCACAGGGAACCAATCCGTCTTTGTATGCCAATGTCTGTGCCGAGTTTTTCACTCTCATGTTGTCGATGCCACCGGTAGCGAAGTTGATCCTGAAAATTTGCATTACGGATCTGTACCGGCAAGGCGGAATTTTACTGGATCCCAATGCCTCGCCACCACTGATGTCAGAATTGATCAGGCAGGTACGGTCCTTTGAAGGGAACAAGGCGGCCAAAGAGGCGATTTTGATCCGTTTGGAAGGTTTTTTAGCAAATCAGGAATCCATCTTTAATGTTCGCAAGGGACTTCCGGTCTCAGAACTGGCCCAACGGTTCATCATCTGGGAATTCGACGGGACCGAGACCACTCACCAAAACCTGGTGGTATCCTATCTGATCAGTATGCTTTTTCTGCAACGGGTCCAGTTCCGGTCCAATCAACTTATGATCGTCGCACTGGATGAGGCCAGCCGGTTGTATTCCCAGAAGATTGAATCGACTTATGATGGTCCCAGCTTTATCAGCACGGCAACCGCAACCGTCCGAAAAATGATGATCGCATTGTTGGTTTTTACCCAAACCACGCATGATCTGAGCAATTCCATCATCAGTAACAGCGGTATTAAGGCTTTATTTCGCGTGGGGTCGGCCCGGGATTATGAGGCATTTGGTCGTTCAATGGGACTCACAGCGACTCAGATTCAATGGGTAAAAACGAACCTGGAAATTGGTCAACAGATCATCAAAATGGGCTTTGGATGGCAGGTTCCATTTTTAAACCGGACACCGAATATCCAGCTGCCCGAAGATGTCAGTGACCGGGAAGTCACGTTGAGTTCCCAAGCCATTATGAACCTGATCCGACAGCCCCCCTCCGTGTCGATTCCCTTATTAACACCTACGACAACGGTTTCACCTGAGGACCCTCTTGAATCCTTAACACCTTCGGAAAAAGCCCTTTACCAGGAAATCCGCCAAAATCCCCTTGAGCCCAATGCCACTGCACACTACCGGGCGGCCGGGCTCAATACTCGTCAGGGTGGCCGGGCCAAAAAGTCCCTGGTTGAAAAAGGGCTCTGCCGGGAGACGCTGGTAGAGAAAGGGAAACGGGGCGGTGCAAAGTCCTTCTTGGAAATCGTTGATACCGGCAAATCCGGTCGCAGGGGAGGATCGCTGCACAACTACCTGAGGAACATCGCTCAATCGTGGTATCAGTCACAGGGATTATCGACGCAGATGGAAATGCCCCATCGTCTTGATGACCAGACGGTCTATGTGGACCTGGCGGTATTTACTTCGGATGGGACAACCGAAGCCCTGGAAATCGAGACCGAAGACAGCCCGAGAGCCCTGGGGAATGTCCAAAAGAATCTCGTATTGGGATTTACGAGGGTGTCGGTCCTGACCCCCAATAAAAAGGTGCGTGAATCTGTCCGGAAACGGATATTCAGCGGGATTCCTCTTCCGGAACACGACCGAATCCATTTTCGCTCTATCGGCTTTTATGAACAGTAGTTAATTCATTTTCACTTCCTGTTTACCACCCCCCGGAAAACAGGACAAACGGAAAAATGGAATGTCAGGAGAACAATTATGCGTTTTCGTTTTGAAAATCTGTTTGGTTTGATGCTGTTTGGATTTTTGATCTATCTGTTCGTTAGGCTGCACCCCGTTCTGGATCGCTGGTTCGAGGAACTGGAATATGGATATCACTACCCACAGAGTCCGGTTTCCAGGGTTCTGACCCTGGGCCTGGTATGTGTAACGATTGTGGCTGTAGCCAAAATCCTATCGAGAAGATAAGAATAATTATGTCAGAACTTAATGGCTTGGCCAGCCTGAAAGCGGCTAGAAAGGAGAAAAATATTATGCAGAATAACCGTGAGCAAGAGCGTTCCCAGGTGAATGCGGAACAGGTCTATGTGAATCCGGCCGCACCTCCGGTGGACCATTTTTCCAACTATGATGATATTGAAGTGATAGACCTGGATAATCCCCGCGGCCAGATCAAACCAACGACCTGGCACCAGTAACCAACGCTGCCGGGCGGCCTCGGCTGCCCGGTTTTTTACAAATCAATTCTTAAGGAGCTTACGATGAAATGGTACGAAAACAATCCGGGCCGGTTTGAGATGGAAAAGTGTCTGCTCGCCCGTCATCATCCCGGTTCCAAAGTAGTCATCAAAAACGGCAGGATCAGCGTTCTTAAAAGAGTACAAACCGCTCAGGCAACATACCTGCTGGAAGGAATTTTCCCAAAAAATTATCCATATGCACCGATGGGAATCTATATTCTTGAGCCTGTCTTGCAGAAAACACCCCCGCATCAATACAAAGGAGGCCGGCTTTGCCTACATGGCGGCAATGATGTCGGCCCGGAAACGACGGCGAAAGTTTATTTCGACTGGGCCGTTCAATGGCTCAATATCTATGAAGAATGGCTCAGGGGCAAGTCCTGGCCCAAAAGGAACATCTCCAGAATGTAATTGATATTAACAATAATCTGAAAGGATAGAGACATGAACATAAAAGCATTAGTGGTAAATAACGCTCAAAACACCATAGCCATAGACTCGAAACAGTGCCGGTTGGAAACCGGCGGAATTATGGTAGGAACCCTCGGAAATCCCTTCACCATCGTTGCCGCCGGTAAAAGTGGCCTAAATTCCAAACATCACGCTACGAAGTACATCTCGGATCCGGTTGCAGATAAAAATTGTCTGCAAGCGGCAAAGAAGAAATACGGTGAATCGGTCGTGCCTGTGGGATGGTGGCACAAGCATCCATCAGGTTTTGACCGGCCCAGTGCCGGTGACCGTCGGCAGATCCGAGAATTGCAAAAGGAATTTAATGATGACAAGCCGGTTCTGATGGGTATCGTGAATAACTGCGAGAGTATATCGACGAATATTGCCCTTAAACTTTATAGTTTGGATTCCAATGACCAGTTGCGAGAGCATGCCTGGCAGCTTGTAGATGACAACCATCCCAAATTATTGGGTGCTATTTCACAGGCACCGAGCAATCCTGAGTTAAAGGATGTCGATTTTTGGAAGGATCCCGAATTTCAATTTTACTTTCAAAAGACGGGGCGTGACAGGATTTTACTTGAGATCAGGGAGCTTAAGCAGGCCGGTTGGCTGGTGACGACCGTCCGTCACCGGGAAAAGGAAACATTAATGCTTCGGCTTTTTGATGGCATGAACGATTTTCAGTTGATCCTGCCCCCGGAATATCCACTCAATCCCCCGCAAATCGTCACTCCTGAAGGTGAATCAATCATCACTTCCCAGATCTTGGGGCAGTGGAACTCGCTTTGCCCTCTTACGGAATTGGCGGATCAGGCCGCACGCATATTGATTTGTGACCACTGCAAGAGGCAGTTCGTCAGAAAATAAACCCTAATTTTTAGTAGGAGAACCATCATGAATACAGACCTTCCTGGTGCCAATTACCAGATCTATCTTTTTTTAAAAGATGCTTCCCACAGGGAGCGATTGGTTCCAAAAACCTGGCTGTATGGCCAGATCAATCATAGGACAAAAACAATTTTTATGTCGCCCTATGAACCCCCAAATAAAGCAATCCCCTGGGTTGGTATCGTTCAGGAGAAATCCGATACAGGGAATCTTTATCCCACAATAATGAATGTATTTGTTGATGGGGATTCTTTAATCGCCTGCGGCCGAATTCAGCATGAATATTGTCAGATCCCCATCCGTGTCATCTATCAGGCCGCCTGTTATGAACGTACCCCATTTAATCCATTCGAAATGAACCTGCTGGGGAACACAACTGTCCTGATTTTTGGCGCCGGTACCGGTGGCGGTAAAATCGCAGTGGAACTGGCGCGGGCGGGTGTCGGTCATATCATTATCGTTGATCCCGAACCACTCGAATGGGCCAATATCTCACGGCATGAAGGGGACCTTTTTGATATCGGCAAATCCAAGGCACAAATCATTGCCGAAAAAATCTATAAGATCAATCCGACTATTAAGATCACTATATACGCTGAAAACATATTTGACTGGCCGATTTATAATATCAATCAGCTCATAAGTAAAAAAGACCTGGTCATCGCCGCTACAGACAAAACGGATGTTCAGCTTTTAATCAATGAATTCACACACAAGCTAAGAGTTCCCGCGGTCTTTGGCGGTTGTTACGAGGAAGCTCACGGCGGTGAAGTTTTTTATACCTTACCGGGTGAGGAGATGCCTTGTCTATCGTGTTTACGCAGTGGCATGGCCCAGCCCAGACAGAATAACAACATCGATTACAGCACGGCCATCGGACCTGAGGATTATCAGGGACAGCCGGGACTGCACGCCATGGTGGATTTTGTGACCTGTACGGAGATTTTGATCTCCCTGGCGATACTCTTTCGCGATATCCCCGGCTGCAAACTGTCAGAACTGATCAATCCCAAGAGAAACTTTTTACTTGTAGGCGGGGCGCTGGGGGCCGGTTTTTACCGGTTTAAAAAGCCCTTTGATGTCTTTTTTCAGCCGCTCAGCGGCCCCCGGAAGAATTGCATAACTTGCAGCAAGCCGGATGCATCGGCTTTGACTGCTTAATGAAAAAGGAAAGGAGATCTAAAATGGAAGTCTTAGCTATGGTTGCCATTGGCATTGTACTTATTGCCGGTCTTTCCAGGAAAGCCGGGAATAGGTCCGGTTCCCAGAAATCACAGCCCCGCGATAAAGGAAAGCAGGTGATTATCCGGAAAAACGGCAAACAGATCAGGTACCGGATAAATCGGTATGGTGAAATTTTTGAAGAATAACAACCTCTAAAACGGACAAGAAAGGACTATATTCATGAACCGAAAGTTAACACAACAGGAGATGGAATCGGCATTACACCGGTATCCACCGATCCTGCTACCAGAAGAAGCGGCACAACTGCTCAGAATAAAAGTGTCTACTTTATATCGACATTTGTCTGAAGGTAAATACAACAAAGCTGTGAAAAGGGGCAAACCGGTCCGGTTCTGGCGAGACCGGCTCATCCAGGAATTTATGCTGGGGTGATTTTTTTGGGAAAAAGATTTGCGCTTTTTACACAAAAGCGCTACACTGGTAGAACAGTTGAATCCTGAGTTGAAAGGTCTGAAAATGGAGCTTAAAAATCGTGAACGAGTTGAAGGTACTGCGATTACTATCGGCCACAGAGTCTATAAATCCCAGGGCGTGAAAAGGACATGCCGCACCTATAGTGCCGAGTACCGCAATGCAGACGGAAAACAGCAGCTGGAGAGCTTAAAGACCAAAAACCGGCTCCAGGCTCGTCGGTTCGCTTTTGAACTCCAGCAAAGACTTGAAAAAGGGATCGAAGTCCCGAAACCAACGTCAATGACAGTAGACCAACTTACAGACCAGTATCTAACCATCACAAAAGCCAAGGGGACTGCCCCGAAAACATTATCAAAATATACCACAGATATCGAGAAACTAAAGGGATTCTGCCGTGAAAGAAAGATCGAGCTAGCCCGGAAGTTCTCTGAAAATGACCTGTATTTATACCGTCAGCACCTTGTAGATAAAGGATATGCCGACAAAACCGTTCAGGGGGCTATTGTACTGACCAAACAGGTATTTAAATGGGCCTGGAGGCAGGGTATTCTTCACCGGTACCGGCTGGAAGCCGCCACCTTCCCAAAGGCAAAGGCAGAGCCACAGCCCTGTTTTACGACTTCACAGGTGGATTCATTGATCGAGGTCAGTGATTTAGAAGAAAAGCTGGCCTTTACATTGATGGGATATGCAGGTTTGCGTATTGGCGAAGTGGAACAGCTTTGCCGGGAAGATATCATCGTTAAAAATAAAAAGTATACCATGATCCATATCTGTAGAGGGGGATCCAATGGTACAACCAAAGACCGTGATGACAGATTTATACCCATTCATCCCAAAATCGCCGAATTGCTGGGACACAAAAAAAAGGCAAAGGGAGTCCTGTTACCCACCATCAATGCTCGAAAGCTGCTCAAACGGCTGAAAACATTGTGTACCCTATGCAAATTTGATTCCCCGTCAAAATATAAATTGCATTCCTTTCGGCATCACTTTGCCAGTATGTGTGCTAATCATGGGGTTGCTCACCGTAAAGCCCTCGCATGGCTGGGACACAGCTGCTCAGAAATGCTGGACTTATATTATCATCTCCATGATGAGGACAGCCAGAGAACAATGGATGAACTGGCCAAATCATATCATTCCAACCTACACGCTTCTGAGGGCAGTTTGAGGGCAGTGGAGGAGTCAAAGACAGTAAAGAATCTACAACCTGTTGAATTACAGGAACTTATAGAGGTGATTTTAGAAGATCAGAATACAACGGAGAGGGCGGGATTCGAACCCGCGGTAGAGACAAGCCCTACACAGCCTTTC
>CAYVUI010000117.1:0-13913 GCA_964454745.1 uncultured Pirellulales bacterium
CAACCCCATCCCATTGTAAAAAAAGAACTTCCAAATTATTCAGCAAGCCCTACCTTAATAAAGACATCTACATCTACTTTATGTTTCCCTTCAAATTCGTAGGCATGCTCTTTCAATATTTCCATTCTTTTATTAAATTGATCATAAAGTCGATATTCTCCATTTTTTGGTAATATAACTGTCGAAAGGTCTACGCCTCTTACGAAACCTACCTTCTTAAATTCTGCACCCTCGAAAGATACATTCTTCATACAATTGGGCGTTGGTATACCATATTTTTCATTCATACTTTCACCCCAAAAATATCCGTTTGAGAACGTTACCGCATTTAGAAGTCCTGAAAATTTACAAGAATTAAAAGAGCTAGCACTGAAATTGGCATTGTAAAGCTTGCAATTATCAAAAAGGCATTTGTCAAATTCTGGACGGATAAAGCTTGTTCGATTAAATTTGGCATTCGAAAATTCACATTCAATATATTTTGAGCCTTTATAGCCTATAAATGCAGCAGCAAAATCTGTTTTATTAAATTGACAATGAAGAAATCTGTTGCCAAAGTCACCAAATTGTCTCATGTCTGTCTTGTCAAATACTACATTTTCAAAGTAGCAATTCTCAACCAAAGCATCACCTACTATCGAAAAACTTAGATCCACATTTTTAAAAATACAATTATTGATCTTTGTACGTTCAAGAGGTACCTCAGGTGTAATCCTGAGTCCCCTCAAATCAATTCGGTTATCATGTAAATTAAATGGGGAAAGATACTCTTGTATCGGTTTGCCAATTACAAAAGCATCGAATATCCGTTTCTTATAGATATCGCTGCCTAATTCCTGCCAGCGCTGAATGAGATATTTTTTGCTTATTCTCATATATTACTCCATTGGGGGAAGAGGAATGCCTAAAGCTTTGCTAACTCTTCTATCGACTGTTCTATAGTTTCCTAAAGCAAACAAGCCAACCGATTCATAGGCTTTGTTGATTTGTTCCTCCTTTTCATTTACATAAATTTTTTTTATCGGATCCCAGAAGCAATGCAGCTCCAATATCTCCCTTGGGTCGAACTCCTTAAATTCTACATTCTCAAAATATCCTCGAGACCAGCCCAATCGATTAATCATACATGGGGGAATTAGGAGATTGTTTTTGTCTAACTTAGGTATTTTGTCTTTTTCTTTCGAATGGGCATTATATATATATATGAGTATTGCTTTAGGAGGGCCAAAACCGCAATGGGCCGTTGTGCTGACCACACGACCAAAATAATAATCATGGCCTATGGGCTTAAGTGCAAAAATATCGCCTGGTTTTAGCCTTTTTCGTGATTTATTTATAAGTTCCAAATTGATTGGGTGAGTCTGCATATTTTCTCTTTGATTGCCTGCGTCAAATGATGGTCTTTACTAATTTATCAATAACTCCACTAAAGAATAGGTTAACTTTCGCTCAAATATTCAAAAACTCGCTAATCATATAACCGATTGCGTTTATAAATGCAAGGTGATTATGGAGAATGGCAGAGGTTAGGATTTGCGGAGGTTTTGGGCGGTTTCGTACATTGCTGCGATATTTTGTGTGGGGATGTCGGCGTCGAGGATCTGGCTGGGGGCGAAAATGTAGCCGCTGTTTTGCGTGAGGGTGCGGATCATTTGTTCGCTGGTCCGGGCGACATCGTCGGGGGTGCCGCTCGGTAGGATCTGCTGGGTGTCGATCCCGCCGTGGAAGACAATTTTTCCACCGAAGTCGCGAACGAGGGATTCCGGCTCCATTCCAGCCGCGGTGACCTGGATCGGATCGAGGATTTCGACCCCAGCGTCGATGAGCATGGGGATGATCTCGCGGATCGCGCCGCACGAGTGCATCATCACATGCACACCGTGTGACCGCGCGTGAGCGGCGAGCTTGCGGACATTTTCGAGGAAGAAGTCTTCAAACATCTGCTTGCTGAACAGCAGGCCTCCCTGCTGGCCGAAGTCGTTGCCGAAGAACCAGATATCGATCTTGCCCGGCAGCTCGGTAAAGAGCTTGTCGTTCATTTCGAGGTAGAAATCGGTCATGCGGTTAACCAGCGTTTGCATGAGGGCGGGGTTCATGGCGATCATGAGCAGAAAATGCTCGAAACCGATCATGCGGTAGCAGTCGCCGAGGATGCCGGACCAGAAGCCGCCGACGATCACGCGGTTCTGGTTGTTTTCGCATTCCGCGTGAAAGGGGGAAAAGTCGAAATCCACAGGTTTGGGCCACGGGTGGTCCAGAATCTGCTGTTCGGTCTGGACGTTCCTGAGGGGGCCTTCGATAGCTTCATCCACGGCGAACTTGGAATCGTAGGATTTCCGCCGCCAGCGAATACCAAACGGGCAAATCCGCTCGGTTTCGGTTGTTTCCAGGGCCGGGCCTTTGTAGATATGGCGGGAGCTTTCGTTCTGGGAGATATCCCGACATGAGAGATAGTAAAAGTCCGCACCGAGGGCGTCGAGCAATTGGGTCTCGTTTTCGGCGTTGTAATGCTCGCGCAGCCGACGGTCGACATCCGGACAGGCGAGGTAGTCAATCGGGACATTAAGGCCGGTGCTGTAATTCAGGCAGTTTTGAAATCGCTGATGTGAATCCATAATTACGTCTTTGTTTCCTTGTATTCTGGTATTTTTGGTGTATTATATAGCATGATTTTTGGCATGTCAAAAGTTTTTGGTTCGTATTTTCGCAATTTTCGATTAGAAATTAGGCTTTAAGGGACTTTTCGCTATGAAAGAAGATGTAATCAAGGCGTTGTCGGGCGAGTTTCCGGGGCGGATCCCGTCGAAGGAGACGCTCAACCACCCCGGGCTGATCGAGCGGGTGACGGGGATTGATCCGTTCGCGGATACGGCGCGGGCGTATGAGGCGGCGTGGGAGAAGCTGGGGATCGATATCCATCCGCCGCTGGGGCGGCAGAACGCCGAGCGGGCGAAGGTGCCGGGCGGTACGTGGGAAGAGGACGGGATGCAGCTTTCGGATATGGGGGTGTACCCGACCTCGATGCCGGCGGAGTACTGCCCGGGGATCGACAAGAGCGGGCTGGGCTGGGTATTTGAATACGAGGTGCCCGAGAGCGTGTTTTTGAGCGAAAAAGAGGCAGCGAAGATGAGCGACTGGTTTTTGCAGTCTTCGTTTCGGGCGACCGGTGGACTGCCGGCCGAGGGGGTGCTGGGAAGCCGGGAGGAATTTGTGCGGATCTGCGCGGAATTTGAGGGGCACTTCGGCGAGAAGGCTGTGAATTACCAGTTGTATTACACGACGCTGTTTATGTGGCCGGTGACGACGTTCGGCTGGGAGGCGTTTATGATGGCGGCATCGATGGAGCCGGATCGGTTTGACCGCGAGCTCTGGCAGCCGTGGGCGAAGCTTAGCCGGGAGTATTTTGAGGCGGCGGCCGAAAGTGCGCTGGATGTGGTGTTTTGCCATGATGATTTGACGATGAAGACCGGGCCGGTTTTTGCACCAGATTTTTACGAGAAGTATATCTTTCCGAAATACGAGGAGATTTTCGCGCCGGTGGTGGAGGCGGGTAAAAAAATCGTGTACGTGTGCGATGGCAACCTGGAGGTTTTCCTTGAGCGGCTGCTGGATTTTCCGATTGACGGGCTGATGTTCGAGTCGCCTGCGACGGATTTTGAGCGTGTGTGCGAGACATGGGGGGCGGCAGGCCGCGGTGTGATCGGCGGGCTCAATACCGAGGTGCTGACCAACGGGACCGCGGACCAGGTGCGAGAGCATACGGCCGAGGTGATCGAGATCGGCCGAAAGCATCCGGGCTTTATGATAAGCTCGCCGGGCGGCATCCATGGGAACATACCGCTTGAGAATACGATTGCGTATTTTCAGACGCGAAACGAGATGGGGATACCAGCCGAGATCCAGGAGCTATTATGAGCGGAAAACGGGACGATTTGTTCGCGAAGTATCGCGATGAAGTGGCGGATTTTGTGTTCGACAAGCACGTGGTGGCGGTGTTTGACGATATGATCCGGCGGTCGGTGCCGGGCTACGCGACGGTGGTGGCGATGACGCGGGTGTTCGCGCAGCATTACGCGCAGGCGGATTCGTACTGTTATGACCTTGGCTGCTCGCTGGGTGCGTCAACGCTGGCGATGCGGGGCGGGATTACGGCGAAAAACTGCACGATCCGGGCGGTGGACAGCTCGGCGGAGATGATCGGGCGGTGCCGGGAGATTGTGGCGGGGGATATTTCGACGGTGCCGGTGGAGTTTGTCTGCGACGACATGATGAATGTACCCGTCGAGCGGGCGTCGGTGGTGGTGATGAATTATACGCTGCAGTTTCTCGCACCGGGACAGCGGGAGGAGATGATCCGCCGGATTTACGATGGCCTACTGCCCGGCGGGGTGCTGGTGCTGGCGGAAAAGGTGGTGTTTGACTGCGAAAAGCGGCAGGAATTCGAGCGGCAGATGCACGAGGATTTTAAGCGGCTAAACGGCTATTCGGAACTGGAGATCAGCCAGAAGCGAAAGTCGCTGGAAAATACGCTGGTCCCGGATACCGAGAGCGGGCATATCGAGCGGCTCGAACGTGCAGGTTTCGCTTGGGTGGAAGAGTGGTTTCGGTGTTTTAATTTTATGGCGATGGCGGCGTTTAAGCGATGACGGATAAGGGGCGATATTTTGATCGGCTGGCCGAGGCGGTGGGGGCGGATTTTGCGAACCGCCTGCGAGAGCGGGCCGAGGATGTGTGGGCCCAAACGCGGCATGGAGATATGGACCGATGGCAGGATGCGCTGGAGCGGCTGCCGGAGTGTGAGGCGAGCATTTTGGACCTAAGCCGCGGGGCAGTGCGTATCGGGGCGAAGGAGGATATGGACGACTCCCGGCGGGAGGTGCTGCGCGAGGCGTTGATGGAATTTCACCCGTGGCGAAAGGGGCCGTTTGAGCTGTTTGGGGTACATATTGATACGGAGTGGCGCTCGGACTTCAAGTGGGAGCGGATCAAAGACGGGATCGGATCGCTTGCGGGGCAGAGCGTGCTGGATGTTGGGTCAGGAAATGGCTATTACGCCCTGCGAATGCTTGGCGCGGGGGCGAAGGTGGTCGCAGCGGTTGATCCGCTGGTGCTGTACGTGATGCAGTTTGAGGCGGTGAATCGGTACGCGAAGCCGGAGGCTGCGGCGGTTTTGCCGCTAAAGTTTGAGGAGGTGCCCGAGGGCAAGGGGCTGTTTGACGCGGTATTTTCGATGGGAGTGCTGTACCATCAGCGGCAGCCGGCTGAGCATTTGCGAAAGCTGGGGGCATATTTGAAGGCGGATGGACGGCTCGTGCTCGAGACGCTGATCCTGGAGGGCGCGGGCGATGAGGTGCTGGTGCCCGAGGGGCGGTACGGCAAGATGCGGAACGTGTGGCATGTGCCGACGGTAGGGGCGCTGAAGGGATGGCTAAGTGAGGCCGGGTTTGGCAGGGTGGATGTGATCGATGTAACGCCGACGACGGTGGATGAGCAGCGGGCGACGGAGTGGATGCGGTTTGAGTCTTTGGCGGATTTTCTTGATCCGCAGGATTTTTCCCGTACAATAGAGGGATACCCTGCGCCGGTACGGGCAGCGGTGGTGGCGAGAAGTTGAGGATGAAATTAATGTGGTATATGAAAACAAGAAGAGTTTCTTATCAGCATGCGTTTCTTCTAATGCATTCGTAGTAGAAATCAACGTCATCCTACGGAGGTGATTAAGATATTCAGCACGGGTAAAATGAACACAATCTTTCACGCATTCAGTTGGGCGTGGCCGCTTTTTCTCTTTGTATTGCCCGTATTGCTTTTGGTTATCAATCCAGCTGCAGCCGTGACGGTGCATCACTTCCAGGCGGCGAAGAACGCCATTTGTGCACCTCTTTTATCCGATCCAAACGATGAACCTGTTATCAAGGCCGGGGCGTATTATTTCGACGGCTGGACGGGAAAAACGGATGCTTATCATCTCCCGGAGCGGCTCAGGGTTGAGTTCGCTGACCGCCGTCCCGTTTGGGGATGGGTGACCAGCACCCCCGAGATCATGCGTCAGCAGATTGATTGCGCGGCGGATTACGGCCTGCGGTTTTTTTCTTTCTGCTGGTACTACCCGCAAGGGGAGGATAAAAGTACACCGCTCAATCACGCGCTGAATCTTTTTCTGGGGGCTCCCAATCAAAAACGGCTTGAATTCTGCCTGCTGGTCGCCAATCACAGCGGCTTTTGCATCGGGCCGGATGAATGGAACGATTGCTGTGACCGCTGGCTGACAATGTTCAAACACCCCTCTTACCTGAAGGCCAATGGAATGCCTTTGCTCGTCTTTTTTTCCCCTTATGAACTCAACCGCTCATTCGGCGGGCCTAAAGCGGTGCATTCCGCCTTTGATTTCCTCCGGCAAAAGGCCAAACAGGCGGGACTGCCGGGCGTATCGATCGCGGGCTGCTGGACGGCAAGAAACGTCGGGCAGACATTGACCCTGCCTCAAGATGAAGTGGAATCCGGGTATACGTTTGTCACCGGCTACTCGATGCCGCACTACTGCGCGTGGGACTGGCCAAAGAAACTTCAATCGTACCAGCACTTGATCGACGGCCATCAAAAAGCGTGGGATCTGCTCGCCGCGCAATCGCCTTTGCCGTATATTCCCGTGGCGAC
Source organism: uncultured Pirellulales bacterium (assembly GCA_964454745.1). Lineage (GTDB taxonomy): Bacteria > Planctomycetota > Phycisphaerae > Sedimentisphaerales > Anaerohalosphaeraceae > CAYVUI01. The sequence goes on from CAYVUI010000117.1 coordinate 6,658, forward strand.
CCTCGGGTATGACCGGCGGCCGTGGGAAAAGCCGGGCACCCCGCAAGACCAGCAATCGATTCGTTATCCGGATCCTGAACCTGAACAGGTACACGAAATGATCCAAAACGCGGCAGCCTGGATTCATGAGAACGCCAAAAGGACAGCGGATGAGAGAATCCTGATGATTTACGCATGGAATGAATACGGAGAGGGGGGGTATATCACTCCGACTGAAAAAGAGGGCCATGCACGGCTTGAGGCGATAAAGAGGGCTTTGATACCAGATAAGTAAAGGGAGGGGGTGTCTTTACCTGGGAGGAACAAAGCGGGCAGGAATTTTCTTGATCCTGCGGCGGTAGATATTGTATAATGGATTTTATATGTCAGGTATATCGAAATCGGCAGCTGTTTCAAAGTGCAGTGAACGCGGAATTCGGGCTTATTTTCGGGAGTTTTGTCATGGGACAAAGAACTCGCAAGGCACAGGGCTTTACACTGATCGAACTGCTCGTGGTCATTTCCATTATCGCGTTGTTACTGTCGATCCTCGTTCCTTCCCTTAGCCGTGTGAAGGAAATGGCCCGCCGGACCCGCTGCCGGTCAAATTTTCATTCCATCGGTATTTCCTTCAGCATGTATGCCGCGGGGAACAATAACGTGTTTCCACCTCAGTTTGCCGGTCTCGATACACCGCCAAAGACCATCGGAAAGACGCCCATGTTTATCGTGGACAGTTTCTACCGCATGATGAAGGACGATTACGGCTACGAACCGGCCGTGCTTGTCTGTCCGAGCTGGAAGGGCGATTCGGTCTGGGGGCGAAGCAGTTCACCCGGGCCATATACCCTGAAGGATCTATTCGGCCGCGGCGAACTGCCGGGCGAAACCGAACAGGACCTGCTGTTTGTGACATGGAATGACAACTACTGGCCCGATGGCAGACTGATGGGGGTCTTCTTCCTGCACAGTCTCTGGTTCGACGAGGAGAGACCCGTGCCTACCAGTCCGCAGCGTCCTACGGACCGGGGGGATAAGGTTCTCGGTGCGGATATGAATATGTATTGGGAAAATCCCGCCAGAATCTGGTCGGCCCATTATAAAAAGGATGTTGGCCGGCTGCCGGAAGGAACCAACCGCCTTTATCTTGACGGCAGCGTCGTATGGTGGAAAAGCGAAAAAATGGCACGTGACGATCAGCCGCTTACCCTCGATGAGACCGGAAGCTGGGAGGGTGAATATCGCTTCTCGCACTGGTCCGGGGAGATGCGAAGGTATTACTGGTGAGACACAATGCCCTCAAGGGGGGTATTGTATCAGGATTACAGCATGTGTCTTGTGAGTATCTCAATTTTTGTGTAGAGGAATTCCTGTTCAGGTTCGGTGCCCTCAAAGAGCTTGCGAAACAGGATCATCAGCGGTTCGCGGCCCTGGGTTTGGGGGTCCTGGAGGATGGTGGCGTCGATGGTGCCGTTGCGGATGAAGGTTTTGGTTTTGGGGACGATGTCGTTGCAGACCAGGCGGATGCTGCCTGCAAGGCCGAGGTCTTCGAGTGCTTCGCCCGCGCCGCGGCTTCCGGTTGCTGCGACATAAATGCCGTTGATTTCCCTGTTTTCTTCGAGTGTACGACGGGTGATCTCGTAGGCGTGTTTTTCATCGTCGAGGCTTTCCTCGATTTTTGCGATTTCGATTTCGGGAAAGTCCTGTTTGATGACATCACAAAAGCCGTTGACCCGTTTGTTGTGTCCGGCTACTTTTGAGGAACCATGCAGGACGAACACACGGCCCTGGTTGTTCATGAACTTGCCGAGAATGTCTGCGGCGACTTGTCCGCTCTTGTAGAGGTCCTGGCCGACGAAACACAGGCGCGGGCAGTGGGTCAGATCCGTGTTAAAGGTGACAATGTCGATGCCTTTCTCTGCTGCCGCGGAGACACATTTACGGACGGCCGGGTCGTCCAGTCCCTCGACAGCGATGCCGTCAACACCCTGCTGGATATATTTTTCGATCTGTTCGATCTGTTCATCAGGTGAGAAGTCTTTCATGGAGCTGACCTCAACGCGAAAGTTGTAGTCCCTTAGCTGTGAGGCGGTATCCTCGATGACATTGATCAATTCTTTGGTAAAAGGGCTGGACGTTGGAAAGGTGACGGCTGCGATGTGGTACACGCGTTTGGAGGCGAGGGCCTTGCTCATGAGGTTGGGCTTGTAGTTGTTGGCCTGCGCGATATCGAGAACCTTTTTCTTGGTCTTTGCATTGATGCCGGCGCGGTTGTTCAGTGCCCGGTCTACGGTCCCGATGGAAACACCGGCTTCCTTCGCGATTTGTGTGATGGTCATTTTTTTCTTCAAGGTTGTTTTCCTTTCTGCCGGAAGCTTGAGGGTGTGTGGCCGGTCTTGTTTTTAAATACGGTACAGAAATACTGGCTGGACTCGAATCCGCTTTGGAAAGCGATTTCGGTAATGCTGACCTGCGGGGCCCGTGTGAGCAGGCGCTTGGCGCGCTGAACGCGGCAGTGCATGAGGTAATTGGCCGGGGTCATGTTGGTGATGAGTTTGCAGTGGTGGCTAAAGCGGCTTCTGCCGAGGTTGCACTGGCGGGCCATGCTTTCGAGTGTCCAGGGGTGTTCGACATGGTCGCGAAGCGCGCTGAGGAAAATTTCGACGCTTCGGCGTGTGCTGGCCAGGTGAGAATTGAGCTTGATGTTCTTTTGGCGGAGCAGTTCATAGACCTCGATAAACAGTTCGTTAATGCAAAGGCGAAGGCGGGTTTGGGCTTTTTCGGGGCAGCTTTGCGATGTAAGCTGAGCGATGTTCTCGAAGCAGCTTTCGATTCGCTTGTTGGCCCTCCAGATGGGTTCTTCGTTAAAACGGAGCAAATCGGTCAGGTGGGCCAGGTCTTCGGGTGAAAAGACCATCCATTCGGGCCAGTGCCATTCCTCGTTGGGCCGGCGAACGCCGAGGTCGAGAATGAGCCAGTGCATCCGGCTGGCGGAGACATTTGGATTTCCAACGCGGTGGGGCTGCCAGGGGCGAGTGACAGTCAGGGTGCCGGGTTTAAGCAGGTAATCCTGGCCGTCAACACAAAATGAGAGACTGCCGCGGGAGAGGAATCCGAATTCGATACCTTCGTTTCGATGGGTCTCCAGGCCCCAGTGCTGGTCCTGCTCGGCGTCCCATACGCAGGCGAGCGACAGTTCCGGCATGACATGAGATGGAATCATATCCCCGGGATAACAGTTTCGGCCAAAACCGTTGAGATACAGACGGTTTTGAGAAGCGGCATTTTTGAGCGGCTCACAGGTGTCGGCCCGATAGGTGGCATCACGGTCGTGATAAATGGCCGGATCCTGAATGTTTTCTTTTCGCAGTGTTTTCATGTCCGGATATAGATGAATATTTTCAATATTTACCAATGGTACATTTTAGAAGATTATATGTGCCCGGTGTTGTATTGTCAAGCAAAGCACAGGGCTTATTTGGCATCGTATCCCGGTGTTTTAAATTATTTCAGCATGCTTGACAGCCTGTAGGGATTGGATTACTTTAATGGTCACCCTGAGTCGATTATTCGGGAACTTTTCAGTATCTCAGGCGTTTTTAGATGTGAACGGATTCGAAAGGATGAAATAATGGCACTGAATCGCAGATTGAAAGCGGGAATGGTTGGCGGAGGACCGGATGCATTTATCGGCGATGTTCATCGCAAAGCGATGCGGCTGGACGGCGGGATTGACCTTGTCGCGGGTAATTTCAGCCGAACGTCAAAGAAATCAAACCAGACCGGGAGGGAGCTTTGCCTGGATAAAAAACGGGTCTATGGTTCCTATATGGACATGATCGAGGGCGAACTTACGCGGCCTGAGGGTGAGAGAATCGACTTTGTATCTATCGTAACGCCGAATAATTCCCATTTTGAGATCGCAAAGGCCTTTTTAAAGGCCGGTTTCGACGTGGTTTGTGACAAGCCGATGACATTCAACGTCAAGCAAGCCCGGGAACTGGTCAAAATTGTCCGCCAGAGCAAGCGTCTTTTCGCGTTGACACATAATTATACCGGGTACCCGATGGTTAAGCTGGCGCGGGACCTGGTAAGCAAGGGTAAGCTGGGTAAGATCCGCAAGATCGTGGTTCAGTATCCGCAGGGCTGGCTTTCCACGGCACTGGAGAAATCCGGCGTAAAGCAGGCCGCATGGCGGACGGATCCGAAGCAATCCGGTGCGGCAGGCTGCATGGGGGATATCGGGACACATGCGGAGAATCTTTCAGAGTACATTACGGGTCTGAAAATCCGGGAAATATGCGCGGAACTGACCACGTTTGTCAAGGGGCGCAAACTGGATGACGACGGCAACTGCCTGCTTCGTTTCAATAATGGGGCGAAAGGTATTCTGCACGCCAGCCAGATTTCGATTGGGGAAGAGAATAATCTCGCGATTTGGGTATACGGCGAGGACGCAGCGCTGGAGTGGCACCAGGAGCACCCGAATTACCTGTATTTCCGTACGCCGGACGGGCCGGAACAGGTATTTAAACGCGGTAATGATTACATCGGCAAATTGAGCAAAGCGGCCGAGCGTGCGACACGGCTTCCCTTTGGGCATCCGGAGGCGTTTATTGAGGCGTTCGCGAATATATACTGCAATTTTGCGGATACGCTGCGTGCCAGGCTGGAAAAGAAGAAGCCTTCACCCCTGGCCCTGGATTTCCCCAATGAAAAGGACGGCCTGCGGGGCATGCTGTTTATTGATACGGTGATCGCCAGCTCGAAAAGCAAGCAAAAGTGGACAAAGTTTAAGCAATAAATCACAAGAATTAGCCGTTGAAAGCCGGCTGGGTACAGTTAAAGTAGATCAATAACGAATTCCAATTAAATAAGGGGAGTTACAATGGCACGACCTGTAACACTATTTACCGGGCAGTGGGCGGATTTGCCTTTGACGGAACTTGCCGCCAAGGCAGCGGAATGGGGCTATGACGGCTTGGAACTGGCCTGCTGGGGCGACCATATGGACGTTTTTCAGGCGGCGAAGGATACGGATTATTGCGCGGCCCAGAAAAAGATTCTCGATCAGCACAATTTGTCGCTTTTTGCGATCAGCAATCACCTTGCGGGGCAGTTGGTATGCGATCCGAACAACGATGCTCGCAGCGATGGTTTTGCTCCCGCGGATTGTGCCGGCGACGCGGAAAAGAAACGCGCCTGGGCTGTTGAGGCGATGAAAAATACGGCTATCGCGGCGAAAAACCTTGGTTTGGAGGTTGTATGCGGATTTACAGGCTCGCCGATCTGGCATATGCTGTACAGTTTTCCGCCGGCGTCGGATGAGATGCTTAATGACGGTTTCAAGTATTTCGCGGAGATGTGGAATCCGATACTGGATGTATTCGACCAGAATGGTGTGAAATTTGCCTTAGAAGTGCACCCGACTGAGATTGCATTTGATATCTACACCGCTCACAGGGCACTGGAAGCGCTCGATCACAGAAAGGCTTTTGGTTTTAATTTTGATCCGAGCCATTTGCACTGGCAGATGGTGGATCCGGTGACATTTTTAAAGGAGTTTTCGGATCGAATCTACCATGTTCATATGAAAGACGCAGCGCTTCAGCTCGATGGGAAATCCGGGATTCTGGCTTCTCATTTAAACTTTGGCCACCCTGGGCGCGGATGGGATTTCCGGTCTTTGGGACACGGCGGCGTAGATTTTGAGGAGATTATCCGTTGTTTGAATTATATGGGATATACCGGACCTCTTTCTGTGGAATGGGAAGATTGCGGGATGGACCGTGAACATGGTGCTGCGGAGGCGTGTATGTTTGTTAAGGATGTAGATTTTGCACCCTCGAATGTCCAGTTTGATGCGGCATTTGATAAATAATCAGTAACTTTTAATGCTTATCTAAAGCGGTTGGGGACAGTTATGGAAAAGTATAAGTTTAATCGTCGTGCATTTTTGGGCAAAACGGCAGCCGCTGCGGCGGGAGCTGTGACGTTTCCTTATTTTATTCAGCCCAGTGCCCTTGGCAAGATGGGCAGTATCGCCCCTTCGGAGCGGATTACGATCGGCAGCGTGGGCATGCACTGGATGGGTATGGGAAACCTTGGTTCACTTCTGGGCCAGCGAGGTGCCCATGTCGTTGCGGTTTGTGATGTGGACAAGAACCACCTCAACGATGCGAAGAAACGGACGAATGAGCATTACCAGAACCAGGATGTTGCGACGTATCATGATTTTCGGGAATTGATCGGGCGGGATGATATTGACGCTGTGTGCTTGAGTTTGCCGGATCACTGGCACTCGATCCCGGCGATCCTGGCGGCCCGTTCGGGCAAGCATATTTACGGCGAGAAGCCGTTTTCGCATACCCTGCGTGAGGGGCGTGCGATGGTCGAAGCTGTAGAGGCCAATAACGTGATCTGGCAGACGGGTTCGTGGCAGCGTTCACGGGCAAACTTCCGCCAAGCGTGCATGATCGTTCGCAACGGCCTGATCGGCAAGATCAAGAAGGTGCATGTTGGTCTGCCCTCGGGGCATTATGGACCCAAGGATGAGACAATCAAGGCCCCGCCGGAGTACCTGGATTACAATTTCTGGCTTGGGCCGGCCCCGTTTGAGCCGTACTGCGAGGCGCGGGTGCATGTGAACTGGCGCTGGCATTATGATTACGGTGGAGGACAGTTGATGGACTGGATCGGCCACCACGGCGATATTGCGCACTGGGGCCTGAATAAGGATGATACCGGTCCGGTGGAGCTGGAGGGAACGGCAGAGTTTCCCAAGAGCAAGCTGTGGAATACGGCGACAAAATACCGGATCAATGCGAAATACGCAGACGGCCTGGAGATGGTGATTGCCGGTGGTCACAATGATATCCGCGGCGGTACCACCTGGTTTGGTGAAAAGGGCTGGGTCTGGGTAAACCGAGGCGGCATTGACGCGGAGGATAAGAGCCTGCTGACGTATAAGTATGGCCCTAATGATGTGCATCTGTATAATTCTCCGGACCATATGGGCAATTTCCTCGATTGCATTCGATCCGGCCGAGAAACAATTACACCTGCGGAAACGGCACACCGCTCGGCGAGCATCGGGCATCTTAGCCTGATTGCGATCAAGCTGGGACGCAAGATTCGGTTTAACCCGCAAACGGAAGAGATTCTCAATGATCCGACGGCGTCTGATATGCTGGGCAAGACGATGCGCAGCCCGTGGTATCTGTAAGAGCCTCTAACAAAATGAAAAGTTTATTGACGTAATTGTCCGATAACATGAG
>CAYVUI010000118.1:0-13700 GCA_964454745.1 uncultured Pirellulales bacterium
GCTGATTACTGCCGGTCAGGATGACGCAGTCAAACCGCTTGTACGGCACCAGCGCCGACAGCACCAGGTAGTACCCCTCATCCACATCACTGACCGTAAACCGCCCGCAGTCCACTGGCGGATAAATCACCTCAGCGTCCCGGCCATACACCTCCCGAATCCGCCCCTGCACATTCCGGCTGTTGGCCAGGTAGCGGTCCACCCGTCCCGCCGTCCGCTTGTCCCACCGCCGCAGCCGATCCAGCACAAACTTTGCCCCCATGCGGTACACCGGATTCAGCTTCGCCAGGTACACATCCCGCATATGCCACGCATACCGCATCGGCGTATGGCAGTAACACAAATGCGCCGTCCCCTCCTCGCAAATCGCCCCCTTCGCTACGCAATGACTAAAGCCAAGCACCGCCTCGTATCCGCCCAGCTCAAACCGCTCCATCGCCCCCCCAAACAGCGGCAGATACTGCCGAAACCGCCCCGGCGCGCCGGGCAATTCCTGGATATACGAACGGCTGACCGGGTGCCGATCGATCGCCTCCGACAGCCTGCCCTCTTCGTACACCAGCGTATACAAATCCGCATTCGGATATGCCTCGCATAACGCCTCCACGCACCGCTCCCCGCCGCGCATCCCCGTCAGCCAGTCGCACACTATCGCCAGCCGAACCTCGCGGCTTTCCTGCCGTGTTTCCCCCCCCGGTCGCGAATCCGGCTGCCTCTCTTCTCCCGCTTCAAATTCAATCCTTATATCCGCCCGCTCAGCCACGCCGGCACGATGGAAACGCCCGCGAAGTTTTTTTCGTTTGCCCGCCTGGTACCCGGCCAGCTTCGCCGCGCACCGTACAAAACTCTCACCCAGCAGGTACCATCGCCCGCTTCGAAGAATCGCGCAAATTTCCTGCCACAGGTATCGCCGCCCCTCGATCTCCGCCTTGCCGAATTCCTGGATCAGCCACTGCTCCGCCCGGTGAAGCTGCCCCACGGTAAAATACCGGCGAAATTCATCCCGGATCGAGTAATCATGCGAATGAAACACATCCGCCCCCGCCTCATATCCGATCCGATACCCGTTCTTAAGCAGCCGTGCCTCCGCCAGCATATCCTCGCCAAAACCAACCCGGCTGCAAAAATACCCGATCTGGGCCAATGCCGACCGCCGATACGCCGAAAATGAATCCGACAAAAACGCCGTCCGAATCCCATACAGCTCGCGGTCCTCGTAGCTGCGGACGTGAGAGCTTGCGGGATAATTAAACCGCCGTAAATTTTCCGCAAAAAAGCTCGCACCTTCCACTGCAAGCTGCCTGCCGTAAACCGCCCCCATCCGCTCATCTTCCCGCAGCCGTCCAGCCATCCGGGCAATCGTATCACTGCCTCGCGGCATCGCGTCCTGCGTCAAAAACACGACGATTTCACCATTTGTCATCTTCACCCCAAGCGTCCGTGTCCCGGCATGGTCAAAATCCTCCTTCTCAATCACCATCACCCGCGCCCCGGCCTCCCGGGCTTCCTCCGCCGTCCCATCCTTCGAAGATGAATCCAGCACCAGGGCCTCCAGGTCCACGCCTTCCTGTACCTGCAAAATTTCCAACTGCCGCCGTATCGTCGCCGCCGCATTGTATGTCGGTATGATCACTGAGATCATCAAAAACTCCCGTTCTGTTCAGTTCGCATTGCCAAAACCAGAGTCTAACCGAATCGGCCCATTGTCTCCAATAAAAAAGGGACGCCCTGAAAAACAAAGCGCCCCTTGCAAATCGAATCAATGGGGAAATTACACGACATACGTCGATGCCGCCGTATCGCCGCCGCGTCCGGTCCAGTTGGTATGGAAAAACTCACCGCGGGGCTTGTCCAGCCGCTCATACGTATGCGCACCAAAGTAATCCCGCTGGGCCTGCAGCAGGTTCGCCGGCAGCCGATCATGGCGATACCCGTCATAAAACGCCAGCGCCGAGCTGATCGCCGGCATCGGAATCCCCATCTCCACGCCCGCTATGACCACACGTCGCCATGCCGCCTGGGCATTTTCAATCGCCGTCTTAAAGAACGGATCGAGCAGCAGGTTTTCCAGCGTCGGATTATTATCAAACGCCTCCTTGATCTTACCCAAAAAGACCGACCGGATAATACACCCGCCGCGCCACATCAGCGCGATCCCGCCGTAGTTGAGGTTCCACTGGTATTCCGCCGCCGCCGCACGCATCAACTGGTACCCCTGCGCATAGCTGATAATCTTCGACGCATACAATGCCTGCTTGAGGTCCTCGATCATCTTCGCCTTGTCGCCGCTGAATTTCACCTCCGGGCCCGACAGTACCTTCGATGCGCCCACGCGCTCGTCCTTTAACGCCGACAGGCACCGTGCGAATACCGCCTCGCCGATCAGTGTCAGCGGCTGGCCGACATCCAGCGCCGCAATCGCCGTCCACTTGCCCGTTCCCTTCTGGCCCGCCGTATCGAGGATCAAGTCCAGCACATACTTGCCGTCCTCGTCCTTGTAGCCCAGGATATCCCGCGTAATCTCAATCAGGTACGAATCCAGCTCGCCCTGGTTCCACGCCGTGAACACTTCGTGCATCTGGGTATTATCCATCCCCAGCCCCTCGCGCATCATCTGGTACGTCTCGCAGATCATCTGCATGTCGCCGTACTCGATGCCGTTGTGCACCATCTTCACGAAATGCCCCGCGCCGTTCTCGCCAACCCAGTCACAGCAGGGCGAGCCGTCCTCGGTCTGCGCCGCGACCTTCTGGAAGATCGGCTTGACATGCTCCCACGCCGCCGGGCTGCCGCCGGGCATGATCGATGGCCCCTTGAGCGCGCCTTCCTCGCCGCCCGAAACCCCCGTACCGATATACAGCTTGCCCTTGCTCTCGACAAATTCCGTCCGCCGGATTGTATCCGGGAAGTGGCTGTTACCGCCGTCGATAATAATATCCCCGTCATCGAGATGGTCGATTACCTGCTCGATAAACGCGTCCACGGGCTTGCCCGCCTTGACCATAATCATCACCTTCGCCGGCTTCTTCAAAGCCCCGACAAACTCTTCCACGCTGCGGCACCCGATGATGTTCTTGCCCTTCGCACGGCCCTCGACGAAGCGGTCCACTTTCTCCACCGTCCGGTTATAACACGCAACGGTAAATCCTTTGCTCTCCATATTCAAAATCAGGTTCTCGCCCATCACGGCCAACCCTACCACACCAATATCTGCTTTAGACATTTCTCTTACTCCCGAATTTCGTGTAATAAATTTAGTCAATCTGTATAGTTATGTTTATCGCTTCACTCTTGCGTTGCCTTCCCAGATACTCCAGACCTGGTCCTCGTCGACGGGCTGCGCGTAATCGGTCAGCAGCGTCGTGGTCAGCGCACCGGTCGCCCAGCCAAACCGGGCACACTTCTGCACTTCCCAGCCCTGCAGAATCCCGTAAAGCATTCCGCCGACAAAGGCATCGCCGCCGCCGATACGGTCGATAACGCCGATCTCGCGGGGCTTGATAATCTCCCAGTCCTTGCTGTCGGTCACCACCGCCCCCCACAGGTGACAATTCGCCGAAACCACCTGCCGAAGGGTCGTACCGAAATATTTCGCATTCGGATACGCCTTCTGCACCCGGCCGATCATCTCCTTAAATCCATCAATCTTCTCGTCAAGGTTTTTGCCGCCTGCTTCGGGGCCTTTTATCCCCAAACAAAGCTGGAAATCCTCTTCGTTGCCGATCAAAATATCGCTTCTCGACGCGATCTCGGCAAATGCTTCGGCAAGCTCTTTTTCCCGGCCTTTCCAGAAACTCGCCCGGTGATTCAGGTCAAACGAAATCAGCGAGCCGTTTTCCTTCGCGATCCGCGCGATATCAAGGCAGAACTTGCTCGTTTTGGGTGACAGCGCCGCGATCAAGCCGGAAAGATGCACAATCTGGGCCCCTTCTTTCGCAAAGATACGGTCCAGGTCAAAATCATCCACGCTAAGCTCCCGGCCCACTTCGCCGGCCCGGTCGTTGTGAACCCGCGGCCCGCGCGAGCCCCATCCGCTGTCCGCCATATTGATCTGGTGGCGATACCCCCACGGCCCGCCCTGGTCAAAATGCGGACCCTCAAAGTCCATACCCCGGCTGCCCAGGTTATCCTGGATAAAACGCGAAACCGGGCTGCCCTTGACAAACGCCGTCAGAACCTTAACCGGCAAACCCAGGTACGAAGAGACGCTCGCCACATTCGACTCCGCGCTGGTCGCGTGCATCTTGAACATGTCGCTGCAATAGAACGGCTGCGAAGCAACCGGCGTTAGCCGAATTCCCATGCTCGTCGGAACCAGCAGTGAATATTTTTTCTGTCCCATGATTGACTCCATAAATGTAAAAGTTTTCGTCTTTAATTTTCGAAAAATTCACGTTACAAACAAAACCGCTCCCGGACTGACCAAAGACCCATGCCGGGGTTCGAGATAAAGAAAATCTCCTCCCCGTCAACAACATTGAACCCGTCCTGCAATTTCCCGGGGTCATACCGCTTGATCATCGTATCCAGGTCCGCGTGTCCAAAATTGACCGATTCAATTTCCTCCCGGCTCAACTTGCCCGGGCAATACGTAATGATAAACCTGCCCTCACTCGACGCGTGGATCAGGTGCGCCGCCGCGCTCAGGTTCGCCCGCAGGTCATCATTTTCCTCCACCGCCGCCAGCACCCTCTCCGTGCCGACATACCCGTATTTGCGGATCAGCCGGTCAATCTCCGGGTCCTCGCCGAACTCCGCAAGCCCCGGCGCCAGCACAATAAGCTCTCCCCCGTCGGCCATCGCCATCCGCGTGCGATACACACTCTTATTGCCCAGCCAGGTACTCTTGAACTCTTCCGGCTCGAGGTACACGACCACCTTTTGCAAAGGTGCATCGACCATCTGGAAATTCACCTTCAGCGAAAGCGCCGCCGCAAGCTCAAAACATTCCGCGTCATCACCAATGAACAATCCCCGCGTCACCTGCCTGCCGTCAACCGCCTCAACAACCGTCAGCACGTACACAATCGGCAGATCCGCCGCTAAATGCTCTGACGCATAGTTCAGCACCCTGCGAACCGGCGTATCCGCCCGGCCCATCATCTTTTCCATGCCGTACACCGCGCCGAGAAAATGGCTCTTGTTGATCCCCTCCGGCCCGCCGGTGCCCACGAAAATATTCTTATTGTAATTCGCCATGCCCACCACTTCGTGCGGAACCACCTGCCCGATCGAAAGAATCAGGTCGTGCCCGCCCTCGGCAAGCATCCGGTTGACCTGCGCAGGCCACGGATACTCCACCTTCCCGCCGCTGACGTCCCGTACAAATTCACCCGGAACTTCCCCCAGGGTTACCACGTCGTCCCGCCAGTTGTGCTCCCGAAAGAGCCCCAAAGGCGTATCGCCGTACATCCGTTTGATTTCCGCCTCGGTCATCGGAAAATGCGTCCCCAAAGCCGGCAGAATATCCGTCAGTGCCTCCCCGTAATACCGCCAGGCCATCTCCGTCAGCTCGCCCGCCCGCGAATAAAACCTCGTAATGTCCGGCGGGATGGCAAGCACTTTTTTCCGCGGCCCGATCGTATCCAGCGCAGCGCGCAAACCCTCTTCAAGTGCCCCAGCCGTCAGCGACTCATTCTGATTGCCCGTTTGGTAATAAAGCATGAAACCTGCCTTTGCCTTTACACCCCGCTGTACGCGCTGAATCCGCCGTCAATCGCCACTACCGTACCGGTCACAAACCGCGACGCTTCGCTGATCAGCCACATCACCGCACCGGAAAGATCACTCGGCTCGCCGAACCGTCCCATCGGCGTATGGTCCAGGATCTGTTTGCCCCGCGGTGTCAAATTTCCCGTCTGTTCATCCGTCAGCAAAAACCGGTTCTGTTCGGTCAAAAAGAATCCCGGCGCAATCGCGTTGACCCGGATCTGCGGCGAATAATTCTGCGCCATGTGCACCGCCAGCCACTGCGTGAAATTGCTCACCGCCGCCTTCGCCGCCGAATACGCCGCAATCTTCGTCAACGGCCGAAACGCGTTCATGCTCGACACATTCAGGATGATGCCCTGTTTCTGACGTGCGAATTCCCTCCCGAACACCTGGCTGGGCAGCAGCGTCCCGATCAAATTCAGATCGAACACATCCCGAATTGCATCCGCCGGCAGGTCAAAAAACGAAAGGTCCTCGTTCGTCGTCGCCTTCTTCTTATTCCCGCCCGCGGCGTTGATCAGCACATCGATCCCGCCAAGGCTCTCATTCGCGCAGGAAAATGCCGACTGAATCTGCCCCTTGTCCAGTACACTCGCCTCGACGGGGATCGCGAATCCTCCGTCCGCCTCGATCTTTTTGCACAGGTCATTCGCACGGAACGCGTCGTAGTCCAGCACGCACACCCTGGCACCTCTCGCGCACAAATCTTCCGCGATCGCACCGCCGAGCACACCCGCGCCGCCGGTAATTACTACCTTGAGATTATTCACATCAAACAAATCAGTCATTTACATATCTCCCGCAAAGTATCCAGAAACTTTGCAATCTATCTTACAGCGACTCCATATTAATGCACACCAAAAGCGTATACTAAAATCGGTCCACAGTTTATACCAATTCTTTTCGTGACTGCAAGGAAATTTTTGGAAAAGTCTTTTCTTTTACAACTTGACCAAATCTGTAAAATTGGCATAATACATATACCAATTATGGAGTTAACAGAAAAATGGATCGTGAATTACTGCATGTAAAAGTCATCCGGGAGATCATCTCCTTTATTGCCCAGGGCCATTACCCGGTCGGCCAGCGAATTCCCGCCGAACGCAAGCTCTGCGACCAGTTCCACGTCTCCCGCGGCACCCTCCGCCAGGCCCTCGGCGACCTTGAAAAAATGGGCCTGCTCGATATCCGCCCCGGCTCCGGCGCCTACGTAAAGGCCTATTCCCCCAAAAAGCTGCCCACCCAGATCCTCCCGCCGGAAATGAAGAATCTCTCGGTCCGGGATATCGTGATTGCCCGAAGGGCCATTGAGCTGCCCGCCTTCGAGCTGGCCTGCGAAAACATCCGGCAAGAGCACCTTTCCCGCCTCAATCAACTGCTGGAGCTGATGGCCGACTCACTGGACCACCTGCCCGACTTCTTCCAGCACGATTTCGACTTCCACCAGACCATCGTCCTGGCCAGCGGCAACATGCCCCTCTATACCGCCCTCCAGGCCATCAGCGAGTACCACAAATACTCCCAGATCTTCACCGGCCTGGAAGAAGATTCCGAACACCGCGCCCTCGAGTACCACCACCAGATCTTCACCGCCCTGAGAAACAAACAAACCGCCCAGGGCCGCCGCATCCTCGAAGAACATTTAAACCACCTCCTCGACCACTCCGCCCAACCCCTCTAATCAACATCAAATCCGGTAGGGGCGCACCCACCGAAAACTTTCGTAATTTTCAAAGCCTGTAATGAACAAAAATGGATATTGACAAGTAAACAGGGCATTGTCATGATAGTATTATCAGCGATAAACGATGATTCTTCATTGAGGACTAAAGAATGAAACCACTTTCCCAGTCGCCCTGGAAGCAGCGATGCCTATACTTTTTTGCAGGAGCGATTTTGGGCCTGATATGTGGATTCATCCAATTTATGTGGATGGAAATTGTTCCATATACTAACTTCATGCAGCAGCCCGGTTGGCTCAAGGCACTGAAGATTATTGTCGGCTGGTTTCCTTGGATAGTCTTTCTGGTCGTACTTATATTCCGTTTTTTCAAAGGTAATCAGGTTCGGGTCTTATTCCATTTCCTTGGCACTGCGCTTGGGTCCTCAGTGTTACCGGTTCTAATTATCGGGTTGTTAATTCTGGGCCCCATAGTCGATGAGATGAAACATGCCCATGAGTTCAACCCGGAATTGTGGAGAAATCATGAAGAAATTATGCAAAATCCCAAACAAGTTAAGTACGACATCATGTGGCCTCCTCGGCAGTGCATGGTTGACGATCTCATCGAGAGCGGCCAACTTGACGGCTTGACTGAAGAACAGGTCATTGATCTTTTAGGCCAGCCGGATGACAGGAGTTATTTTGGTGAAACAGTAAATTGCGATATCTATTATTATCTTGGACCAGAAAGAGGATTTGGAGTTGACTCAGATTGGCTCTTTATCACCTTTGGAGAAGACGGCAAGATGGAGCGTTACTGGATCACATCAGATTAGTCGACAGTCCGTAGGAAGGGTAAAATATTTTTTTATTTTACCCATGCTGATAAAACTCAACATCCAAATATTCGCTCAATCCCAACCAGCCATCTCAATCGTTTGTAGGGTGGGCTCCGCCCACGCAGTTTAAAAAAGCCTGGCCGCAAGGCCGGGTTCCATGCCCTGCCTGCTTGCAATTTGAATATTTATCTGCTTTAAGGCATTCTGTGAAAATCTCTGCAATCCGCGGCTGATTAAAAATAAAAAATCCCTTTCGCCAAAGGCAAAATAATCAGCGGAAATCTGCGAAATCAGCGTTAAAAAAACTGCGTTAATCATCTCGGTAAAAACGATGCTTATATGAGGGCGCATGTTTCTTTCTAACTTTCGGGCATCACGGATATTCATTATACGAGACAATCTCATCGGTCGTTTTTCTTCTTTTCCGGGGAACCCTGTCACTTGCAGGATATCCAACAGAAACAATCAACTCCACCCTCTTGCGTCTCGGAATCGAGAGCATTTTTTTCACCTTCCTCTCGTTAAACCAACCGAGCATACACGTCCCAAGTCCTTCCTCCGTAGCCTGCAGGCAGAAATGCTCCGCTGCGATCCCAATATCCATCTGGTGAAAGCTCTTTTTCTTGGCAATGTTCCCGAATTTCGCGGAGAGTTTCTGCCTTTCAGAGACAATCAAGACCAGGACCGGGGCCTGGAAAACAAAATAATTAAACTTCACCAATCCCCTGAAAGCCGCCTTTCCCAGCCGGTCTTTCAGCTCCGGGTCATTTACGACCACAAACTGATAGGGTTGTGAGTTACAGGCCGAAGGCGCCAGCCGCGCTGCCTCAATGCAGCGTTCAATTTTGGCCAGTGGCACAGGAATATCCTTATAATTCCTCGCACTGTAGCGTTTCGCAGCCAAATCTAAAAAGCTCATATCTTCCCGCCCATCCTGTTAGATAAAAAAACCTCGGCCGTAAGGCCGTATCCATCAATGTTTCGCCAACGGTGAAATATTGTCGAAGCAAAGCTTCGAATCACCCACTCTCATAACCCACTGTATAGACAATCCAAAATGTGAAGCCAGTAACACAAACCCAATAAAAAATCTAATTTTAAAATCTGTGAAATCTGTGGCTAAAAAAACAAGTTGAATTCTTTATCCCTTTGCCTCCGCGATCAACGCCTCCATCATCGCCTTCCCGCACGCGAACATCCCCCCGTACAGCGTGTCCTTCCTGTTAAACACAAGCTCCCTGCCCTCCTTGTCCAGTACCACACCGCCGCCTGCCGCCACCAGCGCCGCCCCGGCCGCGACATCCCATTCGTTCTTGGGCACCAGCGTAAACGTCGCGTCATCCAGCCCCGCACTGACCCGCGCCAGCTTATACGCCACCGAGCCCATCGCGACCACCTCGAACCCCCGGTCCCTGAACCTGTCCCACTCTCCCCGTCGCACCTCGCTGCGGCTGGCCAGGACCGTCGCACCGTCCAAATCCGCCTTTTCGCTCACCCGCACCTCGCGTCCGTTTAGCTTTACCCCCGTGTGTACCGATCCCACGAACATCTCGCCCCGCGCCGGGTTGCATATCCCCCCGGCCGCCGCCTTGCCGTCCACGCAGTACCCAATCGAGATGCACCACTCATCGATCCCCTCCACAAACTCCCGCGTCCCGTCAATCGGGTCCACGATCCACACCCGCTCTTTGCCCAGCCGGTCCGCACTGTCCACCGTTTCCTCCGAGAGCCACCCCTCGCCATCCTCCAGCAAACACTCCCGCAGCACCTTATCCAGCACAAGGTCCGCCTCGGTCACCGGGTCGCCGCCGCTCTTTTTCGTCGCCTCGATCGCGCCGGGCGTAAACACACTGACCGCCTCCCGCGCCGCACAAAGCCCCCGCTCGATCCGTTCCAGTACATCCATGAAAAACTCTCGCTCCCTCGCCCGCACTTACGGACGGAATATCACGCCCCGCTCCTGCAGCAATCCCTTAATTGCCTCCGCCGTCTCGTCTGCGTCGGTCACGTCCGGCTCCATCAGGTCATACTCAATATCCGTCGGCTCGCCGCCGAGCCACACCACGTACACCTGCTCGGTATCCACACCCGCCCGGATCATCTCCAAATCGTCCTGCACCAGCCCCGTTGCCGTCAGCACCACGATCATCCCCGCGTCCAGCATCAGGTTCACCACCTCCGACATCCGCCGAAGATGCTCACCGCGGTTGGTGTCCTTGCCCGGCTCCTTGATATCCGCGTCCACACCGTACAGGATATTCCCGATTCCGATAAAATACACAATCTTCCCATCGCGGAACAGCCGACTCTCGAACCGTTTGGCCACCGCCTTCTTGCCCGCCCCGCGCCAGCCGGTCACCAGCACCAAACTCGCCCGCTGATTGTACCGCTCCGACCGCTCGTCCCGCGCAATCTCGCTGACCTCCCACTTATAGTTACGCCGCATCACCTGTTCGCGGATCTCGTCATGCGCATCGGCCGCCGCCTCGCGAACGATCCCGCCGCCGCGGATCTCAAATTCATCCACGATCACGAATCGACTCGTCTCCGCGCACATCCCCGTTACATCAAACGACACCGCCTGTTTCGTCTCAATCACACACTCGGCCACCTCATGGAAACCTACTTCGTCCTTTACCTCGCTGGCCGAAAGGTTCGAGCCGTCAATCACCCGTGTCACATCTACCACCTGCGCCGCTACCTTCGACGTGCCGATCTTGAGCAGGTAATCCTTGCCCTTGACCAGCGGCTGTTTGCCCATCCAGAACACGTTGACCCGCAAGCGGCTGGCCACCTCCGGCTCCCGCTCGCCCTCTACTGTCGCAATCTCTCCCCGCGAGATATAAATCTGCTCTTCGAGCGTAAAGCCTGCCGCCTGCCCGGCCGCAAAGCACTCGGGGCCGTCCGCACTGAATACCTCCAGGCTCGCCACCTTGCTGCGTTTCTTCGACGGATAGAACACTACCTCATCCCCCGCACGCACCCGGCCCGAGGCCACCGTACCCGCCACGATCCGCCGTTTATCCCCGCCCTGGGTAAACTTGTACACATCCTGCACCGGCATCCGGAACGCCTGGTCGACCGGCAGTGCCGTTTTCGTAAAGCTCTCAATCGCCTCGAGCACCGTCGGCCCGGTATACCAGTCCATTTTCTCCCCGCGGTCGGCTACCATATCCCCCTCGCGACCACTGGCCGGGATGAAGTCACATTCCAGGCCGATCTCCGCCAAAAATGCCGAATACTCCTTTACAATCGCATCGAACACGCCCTTGTCATACCCCACAAGATCCATCTTATTGACCACCACCGCCATCTGCCCGATTCCGAGCATCGAGCACAAATACCCGTGCCGCCGGCTGTTCTCACGTACCCCTTCCTCCGCGTCAATCACCAGCACCGCCGCCTCCGCGCGGGAAGCCCCCGTGACCATATTCTTCAAAAACTCGATATGCCCCGGCGCGTCGATCAAGAGGTAATCACGCTTCTTGGTCTTAAAGAACACCCGCGCCGCGTCGATCGTTATCCCCTGCGACTGCTCATCTTTGAGCGCATCGAGCAAAAACGCATACTCAAACGGCTTCGAGTTCCGCTCGCAGTTCGCCCGCACCTGGTCGAGCTTGCCCTCCGGCAGTGATCCCGTATCCGCCAGCATCCGGCCCAGAACCGTACTCTTGCCGTGGTCCACGTGCCCGGCGATCACAAGGTCCAGACGCTCCCGTTTTAATTTTGATGCTTCTGACATAACCAATCCCTCAAGACTTACATATATCCCCGCCGGCGAAGGCTCTCGAGCCCGCCGCCGTCTTCCTTGTCCTGTTCACGTCCGCTCCGCTCGGCGATATTGCTAAGCGCACCCGAACGAAGCTCATCGATCACCTCTTTGACCGTCTTCGCTTTCGACTGGATCGGGCTCGTACACGGCCAGCAGCCCAGGCTGCGGTACCGCGTCCCCTCGCCCTGGTCAAAGTAGAGCGACACCATCGGGATCTTCTCCCGCTCGATGTACTCCCAGATATTCAGCTCCGTCCAGTCCAAAAGCGGGTGCACCCGCACATGCGTGCCCGGCGCGAAATCCGTCTTGTACTGGTTCCAGAACTCCGGCGGCTGGTCCGAAACCGCCCATTCGTTCTCCCGGTCCCGCGGCGAAAAGTACCGCTCCTTGGACCGTGAACCTTCTTCATCCGCACGAACGCCGACAATCACGCCCGTATACGGCTCGGTATTTGCGTCAATCTCGTACTCCCCCTTTGCATGATTGAACCGAAACCGGCCCCAGCGACCGCTGAGCGTATGCTTGAGAGCCTCGGATTTTAAAAGCGAACAGCAGCGAATCCGGTCCGTATTGCACTCCGGAAACGTCTCCTTGCGTTCCAAAGCCTCCACGTTCTGACCGTAAATCATCGTCAATCTCCACTTTTTCGTCAGCCGGTCGCGGTATTCAATCATCTCCGGAATCTTGTACGACGTATCAATATGCACCAGCGGAAACGGCACATGCCCGAAAAACGCCTTTCGCGCCAGCCACAGCATTACCGTGCTGTCCTTGCCAATCGACCACAGCATGCACAGGCTCTTGAAGTTCGCGTACGCCTCGCGAAGAATATGAACCGAACGGCTTTCGAGAAAATCGAGGTGTTCCATTTATTCAACTCCATCAAGATAAGGCGCCAGATACGCCATGATTTTTGCAAAGCTCTGCTCCTCGCTTTCTGCGTCCGTATCCACTACGATTTCCGCGCTGCGAGGTTCCTCGTATGGGTCATCAATCCCGGTAAACTGGGTAATCTGTCCGGCCCGAGCCTTCTTGTAAAGCCCTTTCACATCCCGTTTTTCGCACGTATCCAGCGAAGCCTTGACATATACCTCGATAAATCGCCTGCATCGCTCTCGTACGAAGGTTCGCGCCTGCTCGTAGGGCGAAATAAACGAACAAACCACCCACACCCCGTGCTTTTCGAGAAGACTGGCCATGAATCCTACCCGCCGGATGTGCTCATCACGAGAGGCTTTGTCAAATCCCGTCGCCGGGAACACCCCGCGCAGTACATCGCCGTCGAGACGCTCGACGTGCTCGCTTTTAGCCTGTAAAGCCTCACAAATACGGACCGCAAGCGTCGTCTTCCCCGATCCGCTAAGGCCCGTCAGCCACAATACAAATCCCTGCTGTTTCTGCATGAAATCCTGAAAACTCCCGATAGACTCCATTCCATTTGCCGGGTATTTTATCCGAGAATGCGGCTTACTTCAAGCTGTCATTTTTTACCCTGAATTTCACTTTTCGGCGGGTTTTCAAATCACCCGTGTCCGGTTTATGCATTTCGCTTGACCCAACTGACCGTGCCTGCTATCGTTACCTAAGTGTAAACCCATTAAGTAAATACCAAAAAGATATGTCATAATGATGAAACCGAAACAGGAACAGTTTTTATGCATAAATCTGACAAAGAAAACACGATTTGTCCCGTTTGTGAATCCTCTTCTTATTC
>CAYVUI010000119.1:0-13601 GCA_964454745.1 uncultured Pirellulales bacterium
GAGCCTCGGCATGCCGCTGAGTTTCGGCGGGCCGTACCTGGGTTTCATGGCAACGCGAAAAGAGCATGTCCGCAAAATGCCCGGCCGGGTGATTGGCAAGACGACTGATAATCAGGGTCGAGAAGGATACGTGATGACCCTCCAGGCCCGCGAGCAGCACATCCGCCGCGAAAAGGCGACTTCAAACATCTGCAGCAACGAGGCCCTTTGCGCGATGACTGCCCTGGTCTACCTCACACTGCTGGGCAAGCAGGGGCTCGTCGAGACCGCCGAGCTTTGCGCGGACAAGGCCAGCTACGCCTACCATCGCCTGACCGCCATTGAGGGTGTGAAGCCAAGGTTCCATGCGAAGTGGTTTTTCAATGAATTCGTACTTGAGCTTCCCTGCGAGGCGGCCCACGTGGTCGCGGAACTGATCGTCCACGGTTTTGCCGCGGGCTTCCCGCTGAGCCGATATTACGAAAACATGGAAAACTGCATCCTGATCGCGGTAACGGAAAAACGAACCAAGCAGCAGATCGACCGTCTGGCCGCGGCACTGGAGGAGATACTATGAAGCTGATCTTTGAAAAAGGCGCAGCAGGGCGACGGGGCGTGCAGGTTTGCGAATCCGATGTTCCCAATTCGATCAATCTCAAACCGTCGCTGCTCCGCGACCAGCCTGCCCAACTGCCGGAAGTGTCGGAACTTGAAGCCGTGCGGCACTTTACCCGGCTTTCCCGCCGCAACTTCGGCGTGGACACCCATTTTTACCCGCTGGGTTCCTGCACGATGAAATACAACCCCAAGGTAACCGAACGGATTGCCGGCTATCCGGGTTTTTGCCATGCCCATCCGCTGTTGCCCCAGCTTCGCATGGGGGGCATTCTCACGCAGGGCGCATTGCAGGTTCTCTATGAAATGGATCAAATGCTGTGTGAAATCACGGGCATGGCCGGTTTTACCACCCATCCGCTTGCAGGCGCTCACGGGGAACTGGGCGGCATGATGATTACCGCCGCCTATCACCGCCAAAAGGGCAATACGAAGAAAAAGGTGGTGCTGATCCCGGACAGTGCCCACGGAACCAACCCTGCCAGCGCGGCTATCGCGGGCTACGCAGTCAAGACGATTCCATCTGACAAAAACGGCCTGATGGACATCGAAGCTCTCAAAGCCGCACTCAATGACGAGGTTGCCGGACTGATGCTGACCTGTCCCAATACGCTGGGTCTGTTTAATCCGAGGATTTCAGAAATTTGTGAATTAATTCACAGTGTCGATGGGCTCTGCTACTACGATGGTGCCAATCTTAACGCTATTGTGGGAATCGTGCGGCCGGGCGATATCGGTTTCGATATTGTACACCTCAACCTGCATAAAACCTTTGCAACTCCGCACGGCGGCGGCGGGCCCGGTGCAGGGCCGCTTGGCGTGGTGGATAAACTGGTCGATTTTCTGCCGGTATCCATCGTCGTCCGCCGCGAGGACGGCACCTATGCCCTTGAATACGACCGGCCCGATTCCATCGGGTACCTGGCCCCGTTTTACGGCAATTTCGGGATTATCCTCAGGGCCTATGTCTATATCCTGATGCAGGGCAGAGAGGGGCTCGAACGGATTTCGCAAAACGCGGTACTCAATGCCAATTACATCAAGCAGCGGCTAAAGGACCATTACGACATCCCGTATCCCCAGCCGTGCAAGCATGAGTGTGTCATCAGTGCATCCTGCCAGACGGAAAACGGGGTCCATGCAATGGATATCGCCAAGGCCTTAATTGACAGGGACTTCCATCCGCCCACGATGTACTTCCCCGCAATTGTCAAGGAAGCGATGATGATCGAACCGACCGAGACTGAGAGCATGGAGACGCTCGATGCGTTTATCGACGCCATGATCGAGATCGCCGAAATCGCGAAAAATGAGCCCGAACAGGTCAAGGCGGCACCGGTAACGACCCCGGTAGGGCGGCTGGATGAAGTCGCCGCCGCGCGGAATCTCGATGTATCAAGTTAGGGTTATATAATCCTGAGATTAAAACTCGACTGAAACCTTGCCCGGCTGACCGACCGTGAGCGTCAGCAGGTTGTTCGCGTACGAGGCAACCGCTGCGTTTCGCACATGCACGGGCGGTATCGTTGTATGAATGATCACCTGGGCGTCCGCCGCGGAGGCGGTGAAGGTTTTAATCTCCATTTCGAGTGTTTTATCCTGCGGGGATGGGTAGAGTACGCATGTATTCACACGCAGCAGGCGGTGGACGTACGGGTGCGGCCACGCGGCCAGCGGCACAATGATAATCTCTTTTTTGTTCGTGTAGGGGTTTCGTATCGGGCCGACCTCAAGGGCGTGGGCCTTTTCGGTGACCAGGGCGTTTCGCACCTGCCAGGTCAGGCCCTCGGTGCGAATCATCCAGGTAAGGCTCCCGGTGCCCTGCGATGCAGACTCAATGACCGTGCGTGCGGCCTGCGTTTTGGGCAGGTCAAACGATACAAACTGGTCCGCGGCCAATGTGCCCGAATGGGAATATGTTTCGCCGTCGACGGTGATGGCAGGGTTCTGCGTTTGGCTGCCGGGATTTGCGGGCATAAACTCACAGCTATGGACCACAGCCTGGCTGGTGAGATTGGAAAACAGCAGTTTGGTACTGACCAAAATACGAAGGTCGCTGTCCGGATTAGAGTAAATCGAATCGCTTGAAGCAAGCGAAGGTATAGTGAAAGTAAACGAAAGCTGCTGGCTGCCAGGCGCAAGGGTGCGGATCGAGCTTTGCAGGGTAATCAGTTGCACCAATTCATTGTTATAGGCATACATAAAGGCCTGCACCCTCTGGCCGCCGGTGCCTCCATCGACGGTAAGCAGGATTTTGTATTGTTTGCCGGGAGCGCACTGGAAGTAGGACCGTTTGCCCGCACCATTTAACGGCGAATAAAACGAGGTTGTTCCGCCGTGAGGCAGCAACTGCGCCGTTTGGTTGGACCAATGCCAGTAATCATTGGGAGCTACGCTGAATCCAGGCATGATCTTCGTGCCGGAGGTTCGCTCGGTGTAATAATCCAAATCCTTGTTAAAGTTGTAATGTTGATCCGGCGTGCCGGCAACATAGAGCTTGCGCTCGGGATGGGTGCCCGAGGCGAGGGAGTTTTGAGAATTCGAGCCGGAAACGCAGAACGAATTCGACCGGTGGTTTTGTACCGAATGGTAGTTCCAAGCCTGGATCTTATGGCCGTCCGGTGCCTTGCCAAAGCCGTAGGTCATCGCCGCGGGAGCCGCGGGATTGTACGAGGTCGGCCCGAAGATTGTATGCGTAAGGAAATCGTACTCGGAGTATTCGTCGAGGAATTTATCCTGCGATGCGCTGTACGCCTTGATGGTAAAATGATCGGCGCCGACTTCGACATAAAAACCACCCAGGTGCCCGCTGCCGGTCAGGGGGTTGGACGGGTTGAATCCGCCGATCCGCCCGACGGAGACGAACAGTTTGCCGTACTTGGGGACCAGCTCGTAAGTATGGTTGTGCCCGTGCATCCACGCAAGAACATTGGGGTACTGGTTAATCAGGTCCAGCACCTGGTCGGAATTTACAACCTGCCGGTATCCGATATCGGTATAGTATTCGGTTGTACCGGCCAGGGCATTGTGCGAGAAGATAACCGTGGTTTTCGAGGCATTGACGTTCAGGTCAAGCTTTAGCCATTCGAGCGATTCCTCGGTGATATAATTCATCTTGGCAAGCTGGGGCAGCGAGATAAAATGCACGCCCTTGATGTCGAAGCTGAAATACGGCCGGCAACTCACCGAGCCCATCTGCATTGCGGTTTCTTCCGGGTCATACGGGGCATTCCATTTATCCACCTCATGGTTGCCTGCGGCATACAGAAAAGCCGCCGTTCCGGTCCCGCCCTGGAGTGTGTCGGTCCAGTTGGCCTTGTCGGTATCTGTCGCATAATTATGGTGGGCATCGCCGGTATCCACGAAGATATCGAGATCAGGAAAGCGGCTCATAATCGTATTCATCAGTGCAAGCTGCTGGGCGGGGGTCGGCTGAACCGGACCGTTCCAGCCAAAGTGTGCGTCGCCGACGACAAACGCCTTACACAGCCCTTGTCCGGGTGAGGCATTGGCCGTATTAAGCAGGTTCAGGCCCGCGAACCGGGTCAGGGAAGCCGCGGTGGTCGCAGCTAAAAATTGTCTTCTTGAGAGCTTCATAATACAAATATCCTTTAGGGATTGAAAGTCCAGTCACGTGCGAGGATCGCGAAATCGGCAAGAGTAATGTGCCCGTCGCAGTTGAGGTCCGCAATGTCAAACGGCGGAATCGAATCGGTGCTGAGCCAGGCCTGTGCGATCGGCAGCAGGTCCGCGGCATTTACGGCATGGTCGAAGTGAATATCCGCCGGCGAAGGCAGCAGGTATGCTCGGTCCTCGAGATAGCCCTGCGATACCGCGATGTTGTGAATCCGCAAGCCATCGACCAGCCCGGTAAAGGGCAGGAAATCGAAGTCCGTCAGGCCGGAGATATTGGTAATCGTACCGTCATAGGGCACTTGTGCGGCAAGCTGGGCATTGATCCACAGCGAAAGGTTCCGGCCGTCCGCAACCACCGCGACATGATGCCAGCGGGCACATTCAGGCAGTGCCGGGCCGCTTACAACTACCGTATCGCCCAAAAGCTGTGAATGCCGGTAGACAAGACCCGAATTCTCAAGGGTCAATATATTGGCCAAATTGCCCAAAATCCGGTGACGGCTCTGGCTTTGCAGCGTATCTTCATCCGGGCTGATGTAAGCCTCGATGGTATAAATCGAAGGCAGCAGCAAGTCTCCGCCGCCTGCCGAGATTAGCAGATCAGGCATGCCCGCGGTACTGTCTCCGAGGCGGGCCGCGTTATTCACCGTGCCCAGTTCAAAAACGGCATCGTCAGGCAGGGTCTCGCTAAAAGCGGTAAGGTCGTCATACGACTCGCCGCTGGGTGCGGTATCCAAAAGCGAATCATCCATGTCATATTGCACAATGACACCCATATCCCCGGCAGTTCGCACATAAACCCACAGCTCATCCTGCGACTGAAGCTGCGTGTCATCCGCGGTGAGCGTAAGAAAATACCGTCCCGGCTGGGTAAACTGCGCCTGCGTTTGCAGCGAACCGTCATCGGTAAAGCTGACCGCCGCCGGGCCGAATCCCTGCCACTGATACGTAACCGGCATCCCCGCGGGCAGGCCGTCATCGTTAACCTGGCCGGACAGATCGACGGAAACAAAAGACGCAAAAAGCGCCGCGTTTTGCGACGGGCCCGCGCTGACATTGGGTGCCTGGTTGCCGATTGCGGCACCTGCACAAAGAATCAGCAACGGGAGAAATATACGAATGGTGGTTTGATAGGGTGGGATCATAAAATGTACTCAGTAAGGTTAAAAGAAACTGTACCTTTTTTCTTCATGCCGTTTGCTCCCTCTGCAAAGCCATTTAAAGCTCAATTTCCAGATAATGCAGATATGGCCCTGATATTGTCTCATTATCAAATATTATATACTAAAACCGAAAGAATGTCAAGTGTGAATGTTGACATTCTGGAAATATGTATTATGATTGTAAGACATAAAGAATCGATTTGCAGACTTTATTAAAGGCAGCAGACTATGAAGTGTATATCTTTTCGCAATAGAGCCGGGCGTGTGATTTCCTTCCTTTTCATTGGCATTCTTTTTTGTTCTTTCTCCCCCGTCCGGGGCAATGCGCAATCTCCTGGAAAATGGACCTTTGAATCCGATTTGCTCATCTCCGGCGAGCAGACAAAAATGCGACTTTGTTATGAGCATGTCGGCCCTGCGCTCCCCGCGGGGGCCTATCATCGGGTTCTGCTCGAACCGGTGAGTGTAAAGGCTTTGCTGTTTTGTTACCCGAGTGAGGATCTAAAGGTCATGGCGTACGGCAATGAGCAGGCCAATGTGAAACTCTACCCCCGGCCGGTTCACGGGGTAGGCTTTAGAGAAATCGTGATGTTTTTTCCCGAAGGGATTAAGCCCGGGCAAAGTTTTGCGATTGAGATCGGCAATGCCGATTCAAACGGGGAAATTACCGGCCTGGTCAATCCGATTCCCGTACATGGCCTGACCTTTGAGACCTATACCGGTCACGGCGTGGATGATGAGAAGAAACTCAAGGCCCGCGGTGGCGGTCGGCTGAGCAAATCTGAAAAAGACTGGCAGGTCATGGGGTGGTGGCCGGACCTTCCAAAGGTTACGATTGAGGCGAACCGGGCGTCCCGGGTTCGTATTTCGGCCCCGAGCCTTGTTGAGACAGGTGAAAAATTCAAGGTTGTCATGTCCGTTACGGATGATTTTGACAGCCGGGCTTTTCCAGCTTATTCTGGAGATGTCTTTCTCGAATGTGACGGCAGAATACGCAACCTGCCTGAAAGTGTGGAATACAAAACTTCTAACCGGTGCAGTCGAAAGGTGCAGGGTTTGTCGATTTCCCGGTCCGGTGTGTATCGGATTCGGGCTCGCTTTCGGAAGGACGGCCCGTTTTTTGAGAGCAATCCGATTGTCGTTCGTGAGAATGTGACAGATCGAATCTATTGGGGCAACATTCACAATCATGATGAGTATTCAGAGTGCTGGGGCGATGGGCTGGACAATTTTTACTATTACGCCCGTGACATTTCCGGGATGGACTTTGTCTCGCTCTCGGACCATCGCGGCCAGATTCCCGTCAAGGGCCGCGGAGTGGGTCGTCTTTACCGCTGGCGGCATGGAGAGATCGCGGATTCATTGGAGGCCTGGGGACATAATATCGAAAGGGCGAACCACTACAATTCCGATGATTTTGTCACACTGATCGGCTATGAATGGTCCTCGATGGACTCCGGCCATTACAACATCTATTACGCGAACCCCACGCTCGCGAATATGGACCGCATTTTCCGCGATCAATATATCGACTTCGGCTTTGGGATGGTCTCGCTGCTCAAAAAAAGCGACGTCCTGTTCATTCCACATATACACGCGGATGTCTTCCCGTACCGGACGATACTCGAAAAGGATAACGCCGCGGGCAAGCCGCTTACACCGGTGATCGAGGTCTATTCCGACTGGGGCGAGGCGTTTTACCCGTACGGAAAATGGGATGACGATACCCTCTACGGCGGGCTGCGAAATCATCATTGCAAGAGCTATCTCTGGGCACTCGAGCAGGGCTATCAGCTCGGGGCCATTGGCGATTCCGATTCGCATACCGGTATGCCCGGACGTCGCAATCCCGGCGGCATCGCTCCATGGCACCGGCACCCGCAGGGCTTTACCGGGGTATGGACCAGCGATTTCACACGGGACGGGATTATGAAGGGGTACCAGGGTCGGTCTACGTATGCAACGACATCGGCCAGGATATTCCTGGAGGTAAAGGCCGGGAATGCAGCCATGGGCGATACGCTGCGAACCGATCAGCCGTTTGACATCGAAGTCTTTGTCGCGGGTACGGATGCGATTGAGACCGTAGAATTGTACAGCGGCCTTCGGAAAGTGGGCGAAAAAACCGGCCAGGGCAAACGCGACCTTGCCGTTACATTTGAAAACCTTACCCCCAGGGATCGCAAGCGGCCATATGTCGTCGCTGTGACACAGGCCGATGAGAACCGGGCCTTCTCAAGCCCGATCTGGGTGCAGAAAACAAAGATTCCCGAGCTTGCTTTTGAGAAAAACTCCCGCGGCCAAGTCCTGCTGGTCAACCGCGGAACCGGTCCTGCCGAGGATATCATCATTACCATGGACGCGCAGGAGTATCCGTTTGCCAAAGAGGATATCCAGACCGATTACCACGATCTAAAGACTGAGACGGGGATGATCTGGGTCGAGCCGCGAAGCAACCTCGAGACAATCTTCCATTTCCGCTGGCTCGGTGAGGATCTTTCCGGTGAGATTGAAATCGAAGGCTGTGAGAATTATACTTACGATTACAACCGGCATTTCCTGATGCTCGGCGGCAAACTTGATGAGCCGGGGCCGGGCATCGCGACCTTCTCGATGGGCAGAAATACCGTTCGTTCCAAGGGCTTTGATGTCGTTGCGTCGATCGTGCCGGACCGTCCGAACCGGATTACCCTCGAATTCGAGCGGGAGATCGAGCTTTTCGTTGCGGGCCAAGGGCAGCAGAAGACGGCGAAGGTGACTATCGATCTAAACGGACGCAAAAACGACAAAGTGCTAAAGCGGAAAGTGATTCAAACCCTCGCCCCCGGCGACAGCGTGGCCCTCTCGCCCAATGCGGGTTTTTACGCTGTGGACCCGGAGGATTACATCCTCGAGCTGGACGAGACCAATAACCTTTTCCGGAACCGTTGATTGGCGGCCGTACTCATCGTTCTCTAACTTGACACGGCCCCGGTCCTGATGTACAGTCAACGGCCCGTAATGAGGCCGCGTATCGCCTCATATCAGGATTGTATATGTCGTCTTATTCAGTAAGGTTGAATCCATGAGCCGTATGCGGAAAAAATCCGGCAGGGCGAATGAAAACGAAATACCCCAATCCATCCCGGCAGCCAATGTCCCTGACGCGGCCCAATCTCATTTTATCGACCGATATGGGCTCTACGTGGTCCTGGCTGCTGTGTTTCTGCTCGGCCTTGTGATGGGGTATCAGAAGGTAAACAGCCCGGATCTTGGATTTCACCTGTCCTCGGCCCGCTGGATCATCCAAAACGGTGCGATCCCCAGCAAGGATATCTTCACCTATACTGTACCGGATAATACCTATATTGATCTGCAGTGGACTTATCAACTGGTCGTTTACGGGCTTGAAAAACTTTCCGGCCCGGCGGCGATCATGGCCCTAACCTCATTGCTGACGCTTGTGTTTTCCGCGACGCTCCTATGGCGTGTCCACCGCCAGGAAGGGCGGATTCCGCTGGCGGCGATCTGGATGCTGATCGTCTTTTTCCTCGGCAGCCTCTGGGAGGTTCGCCCGCACTTGTTCTCGTGGATTTACGGCTCGCTGATCCTGCTCGTGCTGGAGGAATACACCCGCGGCAACCGCAGATGGCTCTTTTTCCTGCCAATCCTCATGCTGCTGTGGGTAAACGCCCATTCGCTCTACGTATTGGGCCTGGTCAGTATCGGCACCTACGTCTTCAGTGATATCGTAAAAGGCTTCTGGCGGCATAAACGCCTGCATTTTGACAAGGGCCTTTTGCTCTGGGCCATCGCGGCCGGTGCGGTGTGCCTGTTCAACCCGTACCATATCAAGGGTCTGCTGTTCCCGATCAGCCAGTTCTTCCTGATCCAGGGTGAATCCGGATATAAATCGGTATTAACCGGGACCGCGGAATTCGTCTCACCGTTTCGCTTTGCGGAATACGTCAAGGACGGGCGTTTCATACTCATCCAGCCGCGGCTCTGGTGGCAGGTCTTTACGCTGCTGGCCCTGGTCGGTATCATCGGCGCACGCAAAAAAGTACAGATGGCCCAGTGGCTGCTCTTTGTGGGTTTTCTGTTTATCTTCCATTCGGCGAATAAGAATTTCGGATATTTCGTGATGGCGATTTTTCCCGTCTGTGCAGGGGGCCTTAGCCGGGTAGCTGCCAATATCGGCAATGCCCTCAAAAAGCCAGGGGCAGGGGCTTTTGCGTATGGCTCTGTCATTGTGGTTTGCGTCCTCCTGGCTATCGGGGCCGGAACAAACTGGCTCTACGAAGTCGGCTGGCAGCAGAACAACGTGGGCAAAAGCTTTGATAAAGAGGCACTCCCGGTCGATGCCTGCGCCTTTTTAAATGAGCACAACATCCAGGGCCGGATCATCAATAACTGGAACGACGGCGGATTTATCGGCTGGAAAACGAATCAGAAGGTGTTCATCAACAGTGAGGGTAACACCATCGGCCTCGAGTTCTACGATCAGTACATCCAGGCTCGCGGTCCGGAGGGCTTTGCCGCGGCACTGGAAAAATGGCAGCCCACCGTCGCGGTCGTCCGCTATCGCATTACACCGTACTGGCTCTACCATCTGCACAATATCACCAAAGACTGGCGCATGGTCTATTCCGATAAGGATGTTGCCGTTTTTCTCCACGATTCCGTTTACCCTGAGATTCCCGCGCTGGAAAAGCCAAAGCCGGGGCAGGATTTCCCTGAGTATTCCCTCCAGCAGGTTGCGCAGATTGCGCAAAAGGCAGTGGAGTCTGGAAAGCCCGGTCTCTCGCAGTGGCTGCAGGGCAGCGGGGCCTATCCGCTAAAGGAGATGCACAAGTCCGCCTTTTATGTACACACCAACCAGCTCGATGCCTGTATCAATACCAGTGCCGCCGGGCTGGAGAAGGCGAATTTTATCGTTCCCGAGCTGATGCTCAACATGGGCCACGCCCTCAACGCCAAAAAGCAGTACAGCATGGCCGACTACTGCTACAACGCCTTCCTCTTAGTAGACGACGATCCGTTGATTGTGCAGGAAATCTCCATCCAGCGGCAAAAACGCCGGTAGATCAAAAATCGTACTTGCCGCGGAAATTATTCACGATCACCCCCAGCACCTCAAAGCCGTATTTGATCGGCTGTAAGTGCGATTCTTCATCCCCGTAATGCGTCGGAATCGGCAAATCCGCTACACGCAGCTTCTTTTTGCCCGACATCAGCAGCATCTCGCCGTCGAAATGAAACGTATCGCTTAGCTTCTCAAACGGGATCGCCTCCAGCGCCTTGCGGCTGTAGAGCATATACCCGCTGTGATATTCCGAAAGCTTCATCCCGTAGCAAAGGTTCTCCAGCCACGTCAGCATCATGTTCGCCACGAGTTTATACTTCGGCATACCACCCCGCAGGGCCGACCGCCAGTCCTGCATCCGCGAGCCCAGCACAACATCCGCCTCGTCCGTAACCAGCGGCTGATACAATCGCTGCATCTCTTCCGGGGCATACTGACCGTCCGCATGCAGCAGTACGCCGACATCCGCGCCGAGTTCCAGTGCCCGCCGAAAGCCCGTCTTTTGCGCCGCTCCGTAGCCGCGGTTTTGCGGGTGCCAGATGATCTCGATCTTATCGTACTTTTTCTTGAGCTGGTTCGAGACGGAATCGGGATGATTCGTGCCGCCATCCTCGACGATGATAATATGGCTGATCTCCTCCATCGCCTCGGGCGTAATCCGTTCAAGCACGCCGGGCAGCGTGGCATCCGCCTTGTACGCGGGAATTACGACTGCGATTTTTTTCGTCGGGTGTGTCATTTGAACATCTTCTGTGTCCAGGTTTTCGGACATTTCTCGTTAATAATCTCGATATCGAGTGAATAGCGAAACTTCCGCGGACGTTTGGATTCAATCCATTGGGCCAGTGTCTCCAGGCTCTCCCGCAGGGTGTGCTGCGTCTTGTACGACAGCATTTTCCGGGCCTTGTCCGCGCTGCAGGTCGCGTGTTTTACCTCCTGCGGCCGAGGATCGACGAAGACCGGGTCGAAGTTTTTGAAATTGAGTACATCCGCGATCAGCTCAGCCAGCTCGAGGATCGTCACAAATTCCTCGTCCGGTCCGATGTTGATCGTCTCGCCGACGACGTTGTCATCCACCATCGCCCGGGTAAAGCACGGCAAAATATCCCGGACATCCGAAAAGCATCGCTTCTGCATCCCATCGCCGTAGATGATCGGCTGCTGGCCGCGGAGCATCAGGTTAATCATAATGCTCGCGACGTTGCGGTACGGGTCGTCATATTTCTGGTGCGGGCCGATGATATTGTGCGGCACGAGGTTGACATACTCAAAGCCATGCACCTTAGAGAGAATATGCAGCGTCTGTTCCGACGCCACCTTGGCGATGCCATATGGATCGATCGGTTTTGGCGTCATATCCTCGGTAAAAGGGCAGGTTTCCTGCTCGCCGTAGCGTGCCATGCTCGAGCAATTGATGACCCGTTTTACCCGGTTTTCCGAACAGGCAGAGTACACCGTTGCCGAAATCTGCGAGGTGTTCTGCGTAACCAGGTGCGGCGAAAAGACGCTTAATCCCTCATAAGCCGAGCAGGCAGCGTGGATTACGATATCCTGGCCGGCGGTCAGCTTCTTCATGGCATTAAGATACCGGCAGTCCACCTGGTGAAAATCCGCATCCTCGGGGACATTATCGATATACCCCCCGATCAAATTGTCGCATCCGGACACTTCATGCCCTTCGTCCAGCAGCCGATACGCCAACTGGCTGCCCAGAAAACCCGCGATTCCCGTTATAAAAACCTTCATTTTCTACCCTGTGCCTTGCTTTGTTTTATTATTTGCAGCTTTGGGCCCCAATCCTGCCAGCCGGTACACAATCCGTAAGCATCCATAGATAAGGAGATGAAAAAGACGCAACCCTCCACCGATTCGCCCTTTTTTGATGAAAAAACGGGTTTTTGCCCAATACCGCCCGTTTTCCATCGACGCAGACGATTATACAAATCACAATCCGCCAAATCAAGGTTCTATCCTTTATTACTCATTTTTTTAAAATGCAGATTCCTTACATTCAGAGTTGATATTCTTATGCTCGGGTATCCATTCAAGAAAGCATATTGTTCGAGTGTTTTGGTAGGAATTGTGACTCTTGAATTGACAATATTTGTCTAATTTTAACATTATTTTGCCCCAAAGAGGTATTTTATGTGATTTTCTCTTGCAATAAATGTGTCGTATGGGTAAATAAGGCTGTTGTATCGTGATAATTGTCACGATTTAAGCAAGAAAAAAGTAAATCTTGATAGGAGACATCCACATGGCGAGAATACTTATTGTCGATGATGATCCGGATATCACCGGTGCCAGCAAGACGGTTCTGGAATCGAGCGGTCACGAGGTCTGGACGGCTTCCAGCCGCGGCGAGGGAATGAAGGCAATCGAAGAAAACACACCGGATCTGGTGATCCTCGATGTAATGATGGAACAGGCAGACGACGGGATCGCAATGGCACAGGAACTTCGCCGCAAGGACTTCAAGAACCCGATCCTGATGGTAACAGGCCTGGGCAAGGTCACGGGCATGGATTACGGCAAGGATGAGTCTATTGTCCCGGTGGATGACTTCCTCGAAAAGCCCCTCCACCCGCAGACACTGATTAATAAAGTTAACGATCTTCTGAATAAATAAGAGAGGAGATGAATATGCTGCATACTGAACAGGAACGTCTTGTGGAGCAGATCAAGGCGTGGGTAGAGCACCACGGCAGCGACCGCAGTGCCCTGATCCCCGTGCTCCAGGAGATTCAAAGAAATTACTCACACATCACCGAACACGCCATGCAGATCGTTGCCGACTTGCTGGATATCCATCCCGTAGAGGTTTACGGCGTGGTCTCGTTCTACAGTTTCCTCGATGAAAAGGCCAAGGGCAATTTCATCGTTCGCCTGTGCCGGACCATTTCGTGCGAGATGCAGGGCAAAGAGGCAGTCGCTCGCCAGCTCGAAAACGACTTGGGCGTAAGCTTCGGCGAGACGACCCCCGACGGTAAGTTTACCCTCGAATGGGCCAACTGCCTGGGTATGTGCGACCAGGGCCCGGCCATGCTCGTCAATGAACAGATCTTCACGAAGGTAACCCCGGAAAAGGTACACGACATCCTCGAAGGGTGCCGCAAGGCCTTTACCGCCCACGCCCTTCAGAG
>CAYVUI010000120.1:0-13466 GCA_964454745.1 uncultured Pirellulales bacterium
AAGGGCACATGAGATTCGGGATGGTTTTGGTGGGTGCGACCCACCCTACGGGGCCTGAAACCCACAATTATCCCGAAGGGATAAAATAACAATAGCTCCGGATGAAGGCCGCAGGCCTGAACCCGGGGACAACAGACACACCGATTCTTTTGAATCCTGAAGGGATTCAAAATATTTCATGGAAGATACTTCTCATCATATTCAATCCCTGCTCTCTTGAGCATGGCAATATACTCTTCACGAAAGGTTTTATGGCGATGATGTTCCCTTTGAACGTCGATGTAATTGATTACCTCTTGCTTTACAGACCACGAACAGGTGAACGCGCCGTATCCATCCTGCCAGCCATCAAAATCGGGAAAAACACGTTCTTTTCTATTCCAATAGGTGGTTGCCAACTTGATATCTTTCACCAGATCAGATAATGCCACACTCGGATGCAGCCCCAACAGGATATGAACATGTTCCAGATGTCCGCCCAACCGATACGCAAAGCAATGTTTATTGCGTAATAAACCGGTCATATATCGACACATTTCATCGTGCCGTTCAAGTGTCAAAACCCTTTGGTTCTTTTTTGTATGAAAGACCAGGTGATATAATATTTGTGTATAGGTTGAGATGTTCTTGCTCCTTTATTCAACCCTTTCAGGGTTTATTTTAAACACGGTTCATTTCCCACGGGTTCGGACCTGCGGTCCTCACCCATGGCTATTATTGTTCAATCCCTTCGGGATTCATTTAGAAGAAAGTACCTTCCAGATCGTGAAAACTGTAAGTGCAGTTTTGGCAGTGTTTTATCATTTGGATTTATCTACATTTCGTTTGGATCTCGCTGTATTTCAGCGTTTAATTTCGCAAACAGTTCAGGATCGACGGCCATGTAATCCATGTAACCAAGGGCATAGTTAATTTCGTTGCCGGGGCCCTGCTGGATCGTCGAGGCGTAGATGTGGAGTTTTTTCCGCTTTAGAGGGAAATCCTCCCATGGGGTTTCGACCATTTCACCTTTGATACTGTCTTTCTTATACCGGGGAATCCCATCTTCATAAAAGGCCGTGCCGTAAAACCTGTTGTCTTCATCTTTGTCTTCATAAACATTCCAAAACCCCGTTCTTTTTCCCCTGTCCCAGCAACCCTCCATCATAACAGACCCGTCCCTGTGGTACCACCGGGTATCCCCATGAAAAACAGAACGGTCATCGGTCAGTTCAGCCTCGCGGCCTGTCCGCCAGAAATATTCAAATTGAATGCCTTTTTGACCGACACCACCGTCTTCTTTCGTATACGATTCAAAATGCCATTTTTCATAAAAGCCAAACAGGCCAATACCCGCTCGCCCCAAAGAAGTAAAGGCCAGGTAAAATGAAGCAAAATAGACCAGGAGAAAACTTGAGGTCAATAAGAAACCCGGAGGCTTTAACCGTAACTGGTCCAAGTAAGAAGATATCCATCGTACTCTTGCGTGCATATACGGAAAATTCTCACCGGCCTTATTGATGATTTCATCAAAAACTTTTTTTGGTATTTCCCTTTTCTCGTCGAAAAATATTTCACTTTGCAAATCCTGCTGGATTTCTTTCTGAAATTTTACAACTGTACTCGTCAAAGTGTAAGAAGTTAAAATTAGATTTAATACAATGACAAACAGGATATTTCCAGATAGAAATTGCACACCAAAGGAAAAAGGGATAAGAAAAGCCAAACCCAGAATCGGGATTATCATCAGCCAATACCTGTGCCGAGGGCAGAGGATGGCTCCCATCAGTTTTGAACCCTCAAAAGGATAAACCGGGACCAGAAACAGCATGTTCAAGAAAAGAAAAACACTGCCTGCAAGAAAGTATGTATTTTGCCCCGTAGATCGATGGAGCATCAATAAAATTATGCCAACCAGGATGCCGACAATCGGACTGCTTAGCAGAATTGCCGCCCTTTTCCAGCTTTTGATACTGAAAGAATCCTCAATCACCGTAAGAGGGACAGGAAATAATTGAAACAGCGGTCTCCCGGCTTCCAGCAGTTTTGCGCTGAGCCAGAAAACAGATTCATGGACCAGCCAAACCACTGCCAGCCACGGCAGGATTGACAAACCCCAGCGAAAGAGCCCTACGGAATACAAGAAAATAAGACAAACCACCGCAAGAATTAACAGATCATATTTATTCCTGTACAGAAAGGGGAGGTTTTTAATCTTCGCACGTGTCAATTTTGCATTTTGATTTTGGATAAGCTCATTGACATTTACATCCCTCAGGGGTTTGCCTGTATTTTTCCATGCTGAAAAATCACATACATCCTGCTCAAGGGCGATGCTGTCATTCTCATCATTTTTACCATGGGAGATATGAACCTGGGCATCCCGAAAGAGCCCTATCCATTTTTGTGCGATTTTTTTGCGTTTGGATAGCGAAGTCGTGTAGAGCACAACACTCCATATATGCTCACCGACGAAACAGCTCAAGCTGACACCCTGATTTTGTTCACTTAACTGAACCGGGCTGACTTCTATATCCTGGGTTGAAAACCGGGCACGGTACTCCTGCATTTCAAGTTCAACGGCATCTTCGCTGATTCGGAGAATTCCGCAATCTTCCGGGGCCGATTTGTTGATGTGGACACTAAGAGCGTCCTCGATGATGACAGCATGACAATTTTTATCAGGCACAAAGAGCCTGCCTTTGCGTTTTTTGACTCGGGAAAAGATACGCCAGCGGACAAGCTGATTTCGCAAAAAAGTATGAAGAACTGAAATCAACAGTACACTGCCGGCCAGGGTGTAATAGAGTATTTGAGCGGGTGAATGCTCGAAAGGAAAATTTCTGAAAAAGTTATCTATCAGAGATGGAAGACACAGCAATATGAGTCCTGCAAAAAAAAGGCCCAGAAAGAACATCTCCTCATAAGGCAGTAACTTCACGATATCAAAACGTTCTTCAGCGGGGACAGGCTCGATATACGACTGTTCGGAGAAGTATTCGGCGGCGGGGCCGTTTTCGTGGAAGCCGGTATGGAAATCCGTTTTTTTCATGCCAAAAGTCCCTCAAAATACGTTTTTGTCCAAAAATTCGGGAAGATTCCACGGGGGATTATAGGGGAGTGGGAGAAAAAATGCAAGAAAAAAGGCCCCTGGTTTCAGGGGCCCTGGAATCGGTGACTGTGCCTGTTTTTTATTAACGCGAAAAACACGAAAATTATCCGCTGCCGTTTTTAGAGACGAGTGGCGTAGACGTAATACGCTCCGCAGAGGGATTTTCCGTTTGCATCGTAGAACCAGGTGCGAAGCCGGGCCTTGCCGCGGTTTAGGCGCAGGCGGAATTTCACGTTCGTATCGTGCTCGGCAACGGCCACGCGCTGATCGTGACCCATGATCTGGATGCGGGCCTCGGTGATCGGGAGGGCCTTGCCCTTTTTGACGGGGCCGTAGACGTAGTCGTCGTCGAGGTAGATATTGGCCGTGCCGGCGATGGGGGCCATGGCCTCGCGGGGCCAGCGGCGCAGCTCGAATTCGTATTCGCCGGGCCGGTCGACGACGAGGTTCCACCATCCGTTGGCCGGGCGGCCGTCGAGGACGTTGCTCATCTGGGTAAAGTAGGTCTCGGCCCATGCGGTTGCGCACAGGTAGGAGGGATTTTCGGCGTCGCTGCCGATGACGACGGGATGTTCCATCTCGAGCCAGGGCTCGACGTCGGCCCACCATGTTTCGTAATGGGCCTTCATCTTCGCGACAATATCAGGGTGCTGATCGATCACGTCGTGGTCCTGGTGGGGGTCTTTTTCGACGTTATAGAGGCCCAGGTTGATCTCGTACTTGCGGCGGCGGCGCTGGAGCTCCTCGACGACTTCGGGCGGATCGTTGGGGTCGATGTCGCGGACGTTGAGCAGCCGCCAGGGGCCGTACATGATGCAGCAGTCCCATTTTTTCATCTGGAGCTGGCGCTGGAACTGGACGACGAGGATGCGGTCGGGCAGGTCTTTTTCGCCGCGAAGCTGGGGGGCGATGCTCATGCCGTCGAATTTCGCGGCCGGGGCAGGCGGGACATTGCACAGCTCGAGCAGTGTGGGGGTAAGGTCGTGGACCTGGACCAGGCCGTGGATGTCGCCGGGGGCCCGCAGGCTGCCGTTAGGCCAGCGGATAAACAGCGGCACGCGGTGGCCGCCCTCCCAGAGCATGGTCTTTAGGCCGCGCATGCCGGCGTTGTAGAGGCCCCAGCCCATCGTCACGCCGTTGTCGGTCATGAAGATGAGGATCGTGTCGTCGGAGAGCCCCTGGTCGTCCATGAAGTGGAGCAGGCGGCCGATGTTGTCGTCGAGATTGACGACCATGCCGACGAAGGTTTCCATGTCCTTGGATTTGTCGGACGTGTCGATGCGGGCGCGGTCCTCGTCGGTGGAGTAGTACGGGCCGTGGACGACGTTGGTGGGGATCCAGCACATGAACCGCTCGTTTTTGTCGTTGCGATCCTTCATCCACTTCATCGCTTCGTTGAACCAGACATCGGTGCAAAAGCCCTTGTAAGGCTTGAGTACGCCGTTGTCGGAGTAGGTGTCGTCGATGTAATCGTTGCCCCAGTGGTCGTTGACGGTGCCGACTTCCTGCTGGGGGAAGGTGATGACGTCCTGGAAGCCTCGGTCCTGGGGACGCATGGGATAGTTGTCACCGACGTGCCACTTGCCGAACAGGCCGGTGCGGTAGCCGGCGTCGCGGAACATCTCGGCGATGGTGGGCAGGTCGGTGCGGAGGTGGGTGTTCTCGGTGCCGACCCAGCGGGCGCCGTTTTTCATGGCCTCGACGCCGGTGAGCAGCATGCCGCGGGTGGGTGTGCACATGGGGGCGGAGTGGAACTGCGGAAAGCGGAGGCTCTGGCTGTAGAGTTTGTCGATATTGGGAGTTTTGATGTGAGGGTTGCCGTGGCAGGACATATCGCCGTAGCCCATGTCGTCGATGTTGACGAGCAGGACGTTGGGCTGTTTTTTCAGGCTGAGCATTTTGGACGATGCGGACTCCATGCATCCGGGCAGCGCGCCGAGCGAAAGCAGACCAGCACCGGCAGTGACACGACTTAGGAATTGACGACGATTGAGCATTGTTTTACCCTCTCTATTGCGTTGTTTTCTGTGCCGCGGGCGAAGCTGCGCAGCGGCGTTTTTCTACTGTACCCGATGGTTTTACTGTACCCGGCCGGCGAGAAATGTCAACTGATTTCTCAATCGATAACTTTCCCTTATTTGCCCTGATTGGCGACGGCGGCGGTAGCTTTGGCGATTTGGTCCGGGTCGCCAAGGTAGTCATGTTTGACAGGCTTTAGGTTGTCATCGAGTTCGTAGACCAGGGGCACGCCGGTGGGGATATTGAGCTTGAGGACCTCGTTATTGGAAAGCTGATCGAGATACTGGACCAGGGCGCGAAGGCTGTTGCCGTGGGCGGCAATGATGATTCGCTTGCCGCTTTTTACGGCCGGGGCGATCTGCTCGTGCCAGTACGGCAGGAACCTTTGCTCAGTGTCTTTGAGGCACTCGGCGACGGGAACCTGGTCTTCGGGCAAGTGCCGGTAGCGGGGATCATGGCCGGGCCATCGTTCATCGCTTTTATCGAGCTCGGGGGGACGAACATCGAAACTGCGGCGCCAGAGCTGGAGCTGTTTCTCGCCGTGCCTCTGGGCAGTCTCTTTTTTATTGAGGCCCTGAAGGGCGCCGTAATGGCGTTCATTGAGCCGCCAGGAATGGTGGATGGGAATCCACATGAGGTCCATTTCGTCGAGGACGATCCAGAGGGTGCGGATCGCCCTTTTCAGAACGGAGGTATAGGCAACATCGAAGAAGTAACCGCCCTCTTTGAGGAGCTTGCCGCCGGTGTGGGCCTCCTCAACGCCTTTGGGCGAGAGGTCCACATCGGTCCAGCCGGTAAAGAGATTTTCCCTGTTCCAGAGACTTTCGCCATGCCGAAGCAGTACGAGTTTATACATTGTTCACCCCCTGTAATGGTTATGCCGGCGTGATCTCCTTGCAGAGGTAGACATCCTGGATGGCGTTTAGCAGTTCGACGCCCTCTTTCATCGGTCGCTGGAATGCCTTGCGTCCGCTGATCAGGCCCATGCCGCCGGCACGTTTATTGATGACCGCGGTTTTTACGGCGTCTGCGAGGTCGTTTTTGCCGCCGCTGGCGCCGCCGGAGTTGATCAGGCCCATGCGTCCCATGTAATTGTTGACGATCTGGTAGCGGGTCAGGTCGATGGGATGGGGACTGTTGAGCTCGGTGTACATTTTTTCGCTGTATTTGCCGTAGCTGCCGGACTCGTTCATAAATTTGTAGCCGCCGTCGCAGGTGGGCTGCTTTTGCTTGATGATGTCCGCCTGCATAGTCACGCCGAGGTGATTGGCCTGGCCGGTCATGTCGGAGCTGGTATGGTAATCGTTGTCTTTGCCCTTGAAGGCACCGTTGCGCAGGTAGCACCAGAGGATGGTGGCCATGCCCATTTCGTGGGCCATGTGGAAGGCCTCGCTGATCTCGACGATCTGGCGTGAGCTTTCCTCGCTGCCGAAGTAGACAGTTGCGCCGACCGCAGCGGCGCCCATGTCGAAGGCCTGCTGAACGTTGGCAAAGAGAATCTGGTTAAACTGGTTGGGATAGGTAAGCAGTTCGTTATGGTTGATCTTGAGGATGAAGGGAATCCTGTGGGCGTACTTGCGGGCGACGCTGCCCAGAACGCCCAGCGTAGACGCGACCGCATTGCAGCCGCCCTCGATGGCGAGCTTGATGATATTTTCGCCGTCAAAGTAGATGGGATTGGGGGCGAAACTGGCCCCGCCGGAATGCTCGATGCCCTGATCGACAGGCAGGATGGACAGGTACCCGGTGCCCGCCAGCCGGCCGGTG
Organism: uncultured Pirellulales bacterium; assembly: GCA_964454745.1. Lineage (GTDB taxonomy): Bacteria > Planctomycetota > Phycisphaerae > Sedimentisphaerales > Anaerohalosphaeraceae > CAYVUI01. Next base: position 6,878 of record CAYVUI010000120.1, read on the forward strand.
GAATAAAGCAGGCGATGAATGTTATTGAGGACCGCACAATTACGGTCCGTGTTTACAAAGATGCGCTCGACCCAGTCCGGTCCGGGCAGGTGGAGGTGGTCTTTACTGACCCTGGGCGTATTGAATTCGAGCAGATTTTTCGCATCGTTTCCGAGTAATTGCTCAATTTTGTCCGGTTGTGCCATAAGGGCCCCCTATTCATTTTTGTTTATCTAATATTTAAAGCCCCGACTGAAACAATCAGGCTTTCCTGAACACAGCAACCACGTTTTCGACATCTACGACGAAAAGCCGGTTGTCTCCCTCAAAATCGACCGGGATGGCCCCCTTGGGGTTAAACAGGACCTTGTCGTACTGTTTTAGCGGCAATTCATCAAGGGATTCAATCTCCGCGGAAACCGACACGATACGTCCGGTAATGGTCGGAATCTCTATGTTGTCGGGCAGCTGGATGCCGCCCTTGGTCTGTTTTTTGTCTTCATCTTTGCGTATTACTACGCGTTTACCGATGGGTTCGACGGTTTCGAATATTTCTGTCGTTTTTTTCTTGTTCATAGCAGTTCTTTACTTAAGCAGCCTGTTTTTCTTTCCGATACAATTATCGCGAAAACAGGTATTTTCTTCCTCCTCCAGAGAGCAGTAGCGTATTCGCAGTAGTGCGTTACTGCTCATTTTTTATACCTGATTTCACTTCCCATTTGATTATAACGTCCCCATTTTATCCTGCAAGGCTGGAAAATCCCGTTTCGTACCCTGAAAACGAAAAAATCCTGCTGATTTGGTAGAATTGGACAAAATCGGGCAGTTTTCAGTTGAAATGCAGCCATTGGCGGTATAGATTGGAAGCAACATGGGGGCTGTGATCGAATTCACTGCTCGCAACTTTGAAACAAAGACAGCGACAGATCATTTTAGTGAAGGGAGAAAAGAACATGTCAGCAATCAGCGATATCATCAAAACTGCCGATTTCAAGAGCGAAAAGCATGTACCGGTTATTGAATGCGCGGACAAGGTCAAGGCCGACGAGATGTTTGAAGTGGCTGTGACCCTTGGTAAGGAAGTGGCTCATCCTAATACGACTGAGCATCATATCCGCTGGATCGAGCTTTATTTTCTGCCCGAAGGCGGCAAGGCGACGTACCAGATCGCACGGGTCGAATTTGACGCACACGGTGAGGGAGCGGACGGGCCGAATACCGGACCGGTGTATACCAATCACTGCGCGGTCACGATGATGAAGACCAGCAAGGGCGGTACGCTGCAGGCGCTTTCGTACTGCAATATCCACGGGCTGTGGCAGAGCGAAAAAGTGATCAGCGTCGGATAAGCGGAAAAATCTCAATTTTTCACGATTTTTGAAGACCTTGTGGGCGATTTTCGCACGTATAGCTTAAAAAGATATAACTCGATAGGTATTAGGAGGTTTCATTATGGCGATACCAATGCATGAAGACAGAAATCAGCTCCCTCCGGATGTGATTGATTTCCATCGGGCGATTGAGAGCATCACCGAAGAGCTGGAAGCCGTCACCTGGTACAATCAGCGTGCAGCGGTTTGTGCAGATCCGGACTTAAAAGCGGTCCTGGAGCATAACCGCAATGAAGAGATTGAACACGCGTGCATGCTGATGGAATGGCTGCGGCGGAACAACCCGAAATTCAACGAAGAACTCAGCACGTATTTGTTCAAGAGTATGCCGATCACCCAGATCGAAGAAGCGATGGAGGGCGGCGATGATTCGGAAGGCGAAGCAGAAGCCGGCGGAAGTTCTTCAGGCGGCAGTCTTAATATCGGCTCATTAAAGAAAGGATAAAGACCATGGATATACTGAAAAGAGACCACGCACCAATCAGCCAGGCGGCATGGGCCGAAATTGACCAACAGGCTCAGCAGGTGATCCTGGGCAATATTACGGCACGCAAATTTGCAGACTTTACCGGTCCGCTTGGATGGGATTTCTCCGCGGTGAATCTCGGTCGGCTCAAGGTCGGGAAAAAGGCGGCGGGTATGAGCGTCGAATGGGGCGTTCGCGAAGTTCAGCCGATCGTGGAATTCCGGCGTCATTTTACGCTGAATATGTTCGAAATTGACAACCTGACGCGCGGCTCGCAGGATGCGGACATTGAACCGCTGATCGAAGCGGCAAAGGAAGCGGCCCGTTTTGAGGATACCGCGATCTTCCAGGGCTTTAGCCAGGGCGGAATTGAGGGGATTATCAAGTCGTCCGGCCATAAGGCGGCCAAGCTGCCCAAGGCGGCGGAAGAGTACCCCAAGGCGGTTTCACAGTGTGTTAAAGCGATGCACATGGCTAATGTCGGCGGTCCGTATCTGCTGATCCTGGGCCCGGATGAATACTTCGATCTGATCCAGGCAGGCAAGGGCGGTTTCCCGCCGGCGAAGATCATCGAAGAGATTACCGGCTCGCAAACGGTGATGTGCCCGTCGATCAAGGGCGGCGTGCTCGTTTCGGCCCGCGGGGGCGATTTTGAATTGACAGTGGGCAAGGATTTCTCGATTGGCTACTGGAACCACTCGAAGCATGAAGTGGAGTTCTTTATCACGGAATCGTTTACTTTCCGTGTACTCGAACCGGCGGCGTGCGGTGTTTTGACCGCGGCGGCTGTGAAATAAACGCAGAAAGTACCAATAAGGCAAATGCGAGAGGGCCGGGCGTAAAAAACCCGGCCTTTTTTGTGTCCTGACGGTTGATTCGGGGCCAAAACCCGGTAAAATATGTAGAGAAACGCCGTACTTACGGTGCAGCGACGTCCGGAGAGGTGACGGAGCGGCTTATCGTGCTGGTTTCGAAAACCAGTGTACCCTTTGGGGTACCGCGGGTTCGAATCCCGCCCTCTCCGTTTTAAGTGGGGCCGTTTGTTTCAAGGTTTTCCGGTTTTTTTCCCGGCTTTTATTGCGCTTGGCGGGAGGAGAACCCGCCCGGAGCATTAGCTCCGATACGCGGGTTTGACGACAAGGTCATCGGCCGCAGGCGCCGTGAAGCGAATCGGCGCCCTCTCCATTAAACTTGGAAACCTCGCGAGATTTACTCCTTCACAGGTCTATCCAAAAGGAACGATAAGCGGGCCCTGATACCAACGGCCTTCGATACATGGGATCATTATCCCTGGCAGGTACGGAGATCAGGAACCTAACGAGATGTCGCACTAAATTGAGTGAATTTGTTTTCGGTACCGCGCTGGCGGCAGGCCTGTGATCTTCTTGAAGATCCTCGAAAAATAGAAGACATCATCATATCCCACGATTCTTGCGATTTCTTCCAATGTTTTTGTCGTTGCCACAAGCAGAGTTTGAGCCTTCTCAATTTTGCGGGTATTTACGTACCTTATAGGTGACAATCCCATGTGTTTTGAGAACAAGGATGAAAAATATGCTTCATTGAGTTCTGCCAAATCCGCCAGTTCTGTCAGGGTAACAGGCCGGTCAAGATGATCATTGATGTACTTGATCACCTTTTGGAATCGGTTGATGCCTGCCCCGGGATTCGGCTCAGGATGGTTCATATTGTTTTTAAGAAATGAAGCGATCAGTATTCTCATCAGGGCATTGGTTTCAAGAATCTTGCTTGCGGATTTATCTTTATTCAGTTCTTCATGGCGTTCGAGGATCGAACTGTAAATCGGCTTGTTTGCGTCACGTTCGAGCAGTTCCATTCCTGGATTAAGCTCTATCAGCCTTTCAAATATTGAATGATCAATTCCATGCTCACAGGCTTTGATTTTGTTTTTGTGGGGTAAAATGGAGAATAAATTATGTCCATCTGTCAGTTCGGTAGTGAAGTGGATGTAATAGTGGGTAAAACTTTCAGGGCAGTAGAGGTCAACCAGGGTAAATCCGGGGATCAGGTATAGATATCCCGGCTCAATGATCTGCTGCAAACCGTTAAGTTTTATAAATCCTTTGCCTTCAGTGATATAATAGAGCCTGGAGTATGGGTTGATCACATTTTCATGCCGCCATTCCGTCCCGACGGTATAAAGCTCAATATTGAGCACATCAATTTTTAGATTGTCCAGCAGGTTTTTGAGCATAGGGCTATTTTATCCGTTGATCTAAAATATGTCCATAAATAACAAAAATATTCCATTGCTTCCTGCCAGTTATGATTGATATAGTATTGCAGTGGGTTATGGGGCAGTATGCCCGTGTCTTTACAATAAAATCTAACCAAACGGAGCTGTTGAAATGACTGAATTTCAAATCGCCGCCGATGCAATCGAACCCGAACTCGTGCCGCAAATAACACTGTATACCGGTGCGAAGATTCCTTCCATAGGAATCGGCACATTTGGTTCGGATAAGTACAGCCATGACCAGGTGGCCGCGGCGGTCAAAGATGCGATTTCTCACGGTTACAGGCACATTGACTGTGCGGCCGTTTATGGAAACGAAGACAGAATCGGTCCGATTTTTGAAGAAATCCTCGCCAGCGGACTCCTGCAAAGAGAACAGCTATGGGTTACCTCGAAGGTCTGGAATGATATGCATGACAAGGTGGCAAAATCGTGCGAGAAAACCCTTGAAGATCTGAAACTCGATTACCTGGACCTGTATCTCGTGCACTGGCCTTTCCCAAATTATCATCCTCCCAGATGTGACGTTACTGCCAGGAATCCGGACTCAAAACCTTATATTCATGATGAATTCATGAAGACATGGGCACAGATGGAGAGCCTTGTGGAAAGGGGCCTGGTCCGGCACATTGGTACGTCCAACATGACCATCCCTAAGCTCACACTGCTCTTACAAGATGCAAATATCAAGCCGGCATGCAACGAAATGGAGCTTCACCCTCATTTCCAGCAGCCGGACCTCTTCGATTTCTGTGTTGAAAATGGGATCCAGCCGATCGGGTATTGTCCGCTTGGTTCACCCAGCCGGCCGGAGCGGGACAGAACCGAAGCCGACACGGTAGATATGGAGGATCCGGTCATTTTGAAGATTGCCCAAAGGCTGGATATTCATCCTGCGGAAGTTTGTATCAAATGGGCTGTCCAGAGAGGCCAGATTCCGATTCCGTTTTCCGTAAAGCGTTCCCAGTACCTGTCAACGCTAAAGAGCGTTCTCACTGAGCCCCTTTTAGAACAGGAAATGGCAGAAATCTCAGGCATCGATAAAAATTGCCGTTTAATCAAGGGGCAGGTTTTCCTTTGGAAAGAGAACCAGTCGTGGGAGGATCTCTGGGATCTCAATGGAGAAATTACACCCGCTTAACAACAACATCTGAAAGGATATCATTATGGCAAAGAAAATGATGGGAGCCATTCTTCCCGGCAACAGTACGGTAGAACTTAAAGAATTTGCTGTTCCGGCCCCCGGACATGGAGAAGTGCTGGTCAAAACGAAGTCTTCCACGATTTGCGGATCGGACATTCGGTGCATTTATCATGAGCATTTAGGCAAAGGGCCCGAAGGGTATCAGCCGGGGATGATTGCAGGCCATGAACCCTGCGGCCAAATCGTCGAAACCGGACCTGGATGCAGAAGGTTCAAAGAAAACGACCGTGTCATTCTTTACCATATCTCCGGCTGCGGTGTTTGCAATGATTGCCGCAGGGGATATATGATCTCCTGTACCAGCGATGAGTATCGTCGCGCGTACGGCTGGCAGCGTAACGGCGGGATGGCCGAATATATACTCGCCGAGGAAAAGGATCTTGTCCTGCTTCCGGACGAACTTAGCTACTCTGACGGTGCACAGGTGGCATGCGGTTTTGGGACCGTCTATGAAGGTTTGGAAAAGATTGGTATCAGCGGAAACGACGCGGTCCTGATTACGGGATTGGGCCCTGTCGGCCTTGCAACGGCGATGCTTTGTAAAGCCATGGGGGCATCAAAAATCATCGGCACCGAAGCCATCGATGAGCGTATCAAAATTGCCCAGGACACCGGCCTGTTTGATATGGTTCTAAAAGCCGCTGGGGACAATGTCCAGCAGGTTAGGGATATTACCGCCGGCATGGGAGTGGAAAAAGCAGTTGACTGTTCCGCCAATAAAAATGCCCGGCGAACCTGTATCCAGGCAACGCGAAAATGGGGAAAAATCGTCTTTCTCGGTGAAGGCGGTGACTGTGAGTTCCAGCCATCCCCGGATATTATCCACGATCAAAAGACGATTTACGGATCCTGGGTCACGAACATATGGCGAATGGAAGAACTCGTTGAGCGGATTGTCCGCTGGGGTATCCATCCGGAAGAGCTGATTACCCATAGGTTTCCCTTGGATAAAGCCGGTGAAGCTTATTCACTGATGGCCAGTGGTAAATGCGGTAAAGTCGCTATTGTCTTTGATGAGGAAAAATAGTTTAAATGATTTTCTACTTCAGGCGAGACGAATGATTACAGGAAAGAATATAACCAAGCTACAATCCAAAAGTCATACCAATTCGCATAAAAAAATGCGCGCCACGGATTTTATACTTGCGCTATCCTGAATAGGTGTCATAATAGGCTCTGTCGAATATTTTTTTTGAGGAGTCTGTTATGAACGTTGAACTGTATCACACAAGCAGCGAATTAATATGACAGCGCTATAAGAATTCGATATTTTTCGCTTCTGCCTTTTTCCT
>CAYVUI010000121.1:0-13443 GCA_964454745.1 uncultured Pirellulales bacterium
AAGCCGGCCAGGATGTCAATGTTTACCTCGATATTGAAAAGGTTCACATCTTCGAACCGGGCAACACAGGCAATAATATATTGCGCGTGGATAAGGTTTGAGGGTTCGCGTTCAAGATTTCCAATGGCTTACATATTATTGCCATGTCTTGGCGAATTTGTTTAAATCCGCTGCATCCACAGTTCCGTCAGTATTAATATCGCTGCCGTCAAAGAAACCGTTGGTCCAGTTGCCCAGCCAGTTGCCCCAGTTTTCGGTAAAACATGAGAAATCCGCCATGTCAACATCGCCGTCCAGGTCCATATCCCCTTCAATCTCCAGCCGCTCAATCGAGGTCAGCTTTACGTAATCATGGTAGCTCGTATTCGGCGATGTCCCCGTAAGAACCGCTTTGACCGTCACCTGTCCGCCGGCGTCGATGTATTTCCAGGTGTCTTCTTTTGCCGGTTCGGCAATCCGCGTGACATCCACGGTAGAGCTTCCAAAGCTTTCAATCATATCCCATACGCCGTTGGTGGTGTTGAGCATATAAATGGAAACACCCAAAGAGGCACCGCTGTTCGCTTCCCTGCCGAACAGTTCCACCCGAAGGGTCTCCGCCTGGGTGGGGATACCCGTAAAGACAAAATCAGTCGCCCCCCGGTAATCGCCCCACGTCTCTGTGTTCGCCTTTACGTAATCGTTGGGGTTATAGCAGATATTAAAGCAGAATTCCTTCTGGCGAAGGATTCCCGCGTCCCCATATCCGTAAAAATCATTGCTGACGTATTCATACGTACCACGAACCACACTAAAGGAGGCTGGATAGTGACTGGTCTTTTTCACCCTCGTGCCCGGTGCCCCGAGCTTTAGATAATCGATCCCCACATTGGCACCGCTTACATTCGTCGGGTCCACGCGCACCTGTGTGATAATACCTGCGTATTCCGGGCAGCTGAGCATGTCCAGTTTATAGATATGATATTTTCCATCCGCAATCAGCGGTACAGTGATAGACTTTGCCTCGTTCCACAGCGGATCATTGTGTGTGATAAAGAACACCTGCGCGTGGCTGCCCGCATCCGCCATCATGCTCAAAGTCCAGGTCGGATTGGGAATGCCCACAATCCACGTAAAGGGCGAATAAATATAAGGATCCGCCCCGGTCGAGACGGCTTTGAGTTTGCCGTCGGCGACATGAATCCCGGTCATCTGGTTCGCCCCCGCCCAGTTTTCCATATCACCGTCTGTATTGAAATGCCAGTACCACGGCCTTCCCTCGATCAGTGACATCGGGTATTCGTTCACATTATCGATTACGAAGTTGTTAAAATCGGATGTCGGTGAAAAAAGCCCCAGGGAACCATCTGTATAAAAGGTAAGATTTCGAAGCGTACCTTCAGAAGGGCTGCCTCCCGTAATTTCATAATTATGTCCCGGCCAGGTCAAAGCGTCATTGCAGGTATCAAAAAAGACGGAATCCCGGATCAAAAGTCCCTTATTCGGACCGCCGGTATTGAGCAGAAGCAGCGACTGTCCATCCGTATGATAGGACACATTATTGCTGTATTCGCAGTTGTACGTATCTCCCTCGAAATCGAAAGAAGTTCCGTCCGCCGTCCCGCCCTGGCGGCTGGTGCCTTCAAAAACGCAACTGTCGATCTGGAAGTTCTGCGAAGTCTGTATAATCGTCTGGGTGGTACCTGTCGGCATGAAGCCGTCTTCTCCATCGAAGAAGTAGCACCGCTTCATATGTCCGCCGTTGATATGGAACAGGTACATTCCGTATCCACCGGTATTCCAGCAGTCTTCGAGTATCAGGTTTCGTATCCGGTTGCGGTATCGATGCGGATAATACCAGCCGATTCCAAAACCGTGGGTGATCCGGTGCATCCGGCATCGGCGCACGGTAAGGTTCTCTAAAATCGGCTGATACTCGTTAATCGCCCACAGCTTGCCGCCGACCCAGATTCCCGCGTTAAACGCGATTTCATAGTTATAATACGCCGGGTCCCAAATTTCGATCTGGTTCATATCCTGGAAATGACAGTCCTCTACGATTACATCATTATTCCGCCGCGACTGATTATACCGAAGGTAAAGCCCCACCTTCGCGTTCCTGCAGTCGAGGTTATTAATACGCCAGTACGAGGGGCTTTCAATTACCGCGCAAAGATCATAAACCATATCCGATCGTACAATACGCGGCTTGTCACCGGTTCCGTAGGCGGAAAGTTCAATCGGGTTTCCCGGCTCGCCGGAGCGCGACAGGCGCAGCTCTTCGTTCCATTGATCCCCGCGTTTGAGTAGAACCCTGTCCCCCGGGATTCGTCGCATGGCATTGATATGTTGGAAGGTTTCCCACGGACTGGACTCGGATACTCCGCTATTGCCGTCGCTGCCTTCACTGCTGCTGATATAGAACGTGCTTGGCGGGAACGGCCGGGTAATCGTTTCCGTGATCCTGACATTGTCATACGCCACTCCCTCGCCGCCCAGTTGCAGTCGAAGCAGGTGCCCGATATCACCGCTGGCTGCGTCAAATTCGAGATGAATGGAACGCCAGGTGTTTTGTGTATAAATCGGGTCCGTTATATGAGTCACCGTGTCTTTTGTGACCCACGTCGATCCGTTGTAATAGATCAGCCTTGCCTGGTACCAGCCGAAGGAAAGATCTCCGGGAATCGCAACATCGAGATCAACTTCATATCGTGTCTGGGGATGAATACCGCCCTGGGTGTAATACTCTACATTTCCATTGATCACACGCAGGTAATTATCACCGTCCGACGCTTGCAGGCTTTCTCCGGAGGCCGGATTGCGAAGCTCAATGCCGATATTGTTGTTTGCCCACCCGGAAGGTACAAATTCGTTAGTAGATTGCCCATCAGCTACGGAATTGTAATCGAATCCGCCATTAAATACCCCGTCCCACTGCGGGCTGTACTGGAAGCGGACATTATCATAACAGGCCGTTTCAGAGGTCAAAAGTATCTGGAGGTCTTCCCCAATCAATTCAGGATTGTCAAATGAACTAAACTGCAATTCAACGGTGATCCAGCCGTTTTCATTCGGCCAGAAATTCGTATGATTGACATCCACGAGGAATTCATTGCCCGGCTGACCGTCATAAATCAGGGCACAGCGGTACCAGTCACTCGGTGCAAAACCAAAAGAGCCCTCAATCCCCACATCAACATAGACAGTATAAACTGTTTCCGCTTCAATCGTGGCAAGCGTCTGGGTAAGGGCATTGTAGCCGCTGCCCATTCGAATAAAGTTGACACCCTCTGTCGGCTGTACAGCAGCCCCGGAATATGGGTTTACAACCTCAATAGAGGCTGTTGGACCGTTCCAGCTGCTGGGCCGTAAAAAAATGGATGACCCATTAGCAACGTAATCACTTTCAAAACCGGAATTGGATAACGCAAATGCGCTTGTGATAATTGAGATGGTCAAAAAAGCCGAAAAACAAGGTCTGTATTTCATAGAATAGGCACCCTATTTAAGGTTTATCCCCATTTGAAAAAGCTAGGGACTTCTCATTGTTAAACCTACATTATCTACTTTACCAAATTTCAGCCTCGAAAACAAGCCAAAAATTAGCCTGGATACTTGAAGAATGATTCGGGATGTATGTAGTCTTTTAAAAAACAGCCTTTTAAGGCTCTTTCAGTCAGGGCAGGTTCGGCTCTCTGTTTTCAAATCACCAATCCCAGCTATGCCCTGTAATATCTCCGTTTTTATCAAATTTCACCGCCATCGGCTCATCGGATACCCAAAATTCCGCTTGCTCCCTCAGTTCCTCTGCGACACTTGCACTGACCAGCATTCGCTCCAGCAGGGCGGTATTCTTGATCCACATGATCCTGCTTGATTCACTGTCAAGGCACGTAAAAAAGCCCGGCATTGACTCCAGTGCCTCACGGTCGTTTTCAAACGCTGCTGGCATACGCACCGCGGCGCTGTTGAGCGATGTCATTGCGTTAACTACCGAAATCTTCGGATTAAACTTGTCCACAACCTGCCGATGCACCAGGTCCGCCAGGCCCACACCCAAACCGTTACCCCCTGATTTCGCGGTCATGTCCCGCAAATAAATCGCTCCAATCCGCACGCATCCCTCAATCGGTTTAACAAGGCCCCCAATCGCCCGCCGGCCGATCACATACGGATCCATTCCCGTTCCGGAGATTTCCTTACCCCCCTGGTCCACAATCAAGCCGTCCAGGCGGTTAATGCCAAGCCCCGGCATAAACGTCATCGCACGGGCAAAAAGCCGCTCTTCTCCCTCCGCAATCTCCCCTGCGTTTAGCCACTGTACCGTATCCAACCCATGCACCGCGTTTTCCACGATTCCCACTGCTCCGCGAATCTTCCCTGTCCCGATCACCACCCTTGCAGCCTCACGGATTACCCGTTCCATCCCAAGCTCACGACCAAGCTTATGATACACCTTCGCCCCAGCCGCCTTGCCCAGGCCAATCGCCATCATTTTCATGATCCCGGAGCCGATTTTGCCCAGGAACTGCGTATGTGCCTTCACGCGGTTGATAATGACCACTCCGTCGCATTTCCACGCCTGTTTGTCCATTCGTACCGGCTGACCGTCAAAGAATTTGCCGACCTCCACTGTCTCTATCTCGCTGACAACAGGGGCCCCAACCGCTTCCTGTGAAATCCCAAGCTTTTCCAGTACCTCCCGCTGGGAATCCGCCGTACCGCCCCCGTGCGAACCCATGGCCGGGACAATAAAAACCTCTGCTCCTCTGGCCTGCAAGGCGGATATCACCCCACGTACAATTTTCGCATATTCGGAAATTCCTCGCGATCCAACCGCCACCGCGATCCGCTCGCCGGCTGTTACATCCGCCTTCTGCCCGGCAGCTCTGCCCGCCGCTTCCGCATCGGCAATGCCGCTTTCGCTGTCCCGAGAAACCTTGACCTTGTAAAACTCTTGCATAATCGATTCCAGTAAAAAGACGAAATATGCCCTATTTATATCCCCCAAAACCTCTAAATGCAATCATCTTTGAAAAACCGGTTCTGTACATTTTCCGGGGGATGTATTATATTGCTTTCAATTGAAAATTCCTGTTTAATTCGCGGTAAATAACCTTAAAATAAAGAATTACAATTTTCCTCGCGGAATTTTACTACCCTAAAGGGTGTATACTGATAAACTGAATCGAAAGGTATGTTAGATCATGGAAGAAAAGATGAACCAAAGCGATAAACAAAACACCAGCGGCTCCAACCTCCCGCCCAAACAGAAAAGGCCCAATCTCGGCCACACGATCCTGAAGATTGTACTCATCGCTGCACTGCTGTACGGAATCGTATGGTACGCCGACTACAATAAAAAATACGGTCCTGCCGCCACCCCGGACCGCCTGTTGCTCAATATCACCGAAGACCCTGCAACCGCCGCCGCGTTTACCTGGCGTGCCTCGCTCATGGCAGGGGGCGGCAAGCTCGAAATCGTACCTGCTTTCCCCGGCCCTGAAGTACCCGAAAATGTCCAGCAGGTCTCTGCAGACCGTGAATTCTTCTTTTCCCTCTCCGGCCCGGCATGGTACTACACCGCAATCGTTGATTCCCTGACACCTGACACCCAGTACATGTACCGCGTCGGCTCCAACGGCAAGTACTCCCCCTGGGCCTGGTTTACCACCGCCCCGGCCGAGGGCTCTGCGTTTACTTTCCTCTACCTCGGCGACGTCCAAAACGACATACTCGACCGCGCCGCTCGCGTGATCCGCCGGGCGCACAAAGATGCCGCCGATGCAGCTTTTACTCTCTACGGCGGCGACCTGATCAACCGCACCAAGGATGGCGAATTTGGCCAGTTCTACGCCGCCCACGAATTCATCCATCAAACCGTTCCCATCGCTCCCGTACCGGGCAACCACGAATACGACAACGGCAAAATCTGCCGCCACTGGAGACCCACCTTCGAGTTGCCTGGCAACGGCCCTGAAAAAGCGAAAGAACTCGCCTATTACTTCGATTACCTCAATGCCCGCTTTATCTGCCTGGATACCAATTTCGACCATGCCCCCCAGGCCAGGTGGCTCGAAAACCTTCTCTCCCAAACACCCGAGGGCAAATGGATCATCCTCTACTTCCACCACCCGATCTACTCCGCCGCGAATGACCGAGACAACAAATCCCTCCGCGACCTCTTCCAGCCTATCTTCGACCGCTACAATGTCGATCTCGTCCTTCAGGGCCACGATCACGCCTACGGCCGCACCGGGTTCACGCAGTACCAGGACGCCAAACTTGCGGACATTGTAGATACCAATCCCTCCTCAGGCCCGGTCTATCTCGTTTCCGTTGCCGGACCGAAAATGTACGACCTTTCTGCTCCGCCGGTTATGCACGTCGCAGCCTCCAACCTCCAGTTGTACCAGGTCATCACTATCGACGGCGACAGCCTGACCTGTGAATCCAAAACCGCAGACGGGGAAGTCTTCGACGCCTTCACGATCCAAAAAAACGGCCCCGCCGGCAAAACCCTCCTCGAACATACTCGTCCCGAAAAAACCAGACAGTCCTCCGATGAATAAATCCCCATCCGGCCATCTGAATATCGTTCTTGTCGGCCTGGGCCACACACATTTAATTCTTGCGAAAAGCATCGCTCAAATTCACAAGGCAGGGGCCCGACTGATCTTGATTGATCCATCAGGGTTCTGGTATTCCGGCCTGGCGACCGGCGTCCTTTCGGGTATGTATCCAGCGGCTCTTGATCATATTGATATTTCCGATTCTTTTATTCGCCAGGGGGGCCGGGTCATCCGTGCTGCCCTGACCGCCCTGGACCGGTCCGCAAAAACCATCACGCTCGATAACGGCCAGATGATTTCCTACGACCTGGTATCATTCAACATCGGATCCCGCGTTCCGCTGGAAACAATCCCCGGCGCCGAGCAACACGCCACGCCGATAAAGCCGATCTCCAACCTGCCCCAATTGCGATGCCGCCTGGTAGAAGCCTTCAGCCGTACACAAGCTGATACCAGTGCTCAAATAAAAATTACCGTCATTGGTGCCGGTATCAGCGGCTGCGAAATTGCCGCCAATCTCTGTGCCCTTGCTCAAAAGCACAAGGCCGCGGTTCAGATAATCCTGGTTACAAAGGCAGATCGAATCCTTCCCAGGCAACCTCTCGCCGCATCCAGCAAACTCGCCCGTTATCTTGTCGGCAGGGGTGTCAAAATCCTGACAAATCGTACTGTAACTCGAATCGAATCCGCGGAAATACACACAGATTCGTACCCACCAATCGCCTCGGATTTTACCCTGGTCGCCGCTGGCCTGCGCGCACCTAAGATAACCCAAAGCCTCGATCTGCCCCTCGCAGACGACGGTTCCATCCTCGTCAGCGAATTTCTCCATTCCCCCGCCGACCCGGCCGTGTTTGCCGCAGGCGACTGCGCAGCTTTTGCGCCCCGCCCCTTAAAAAAAGTCGGTGTCTACGCCGTCCGACAGGCACCCGTACTCAAACAAAATCTCATCGCTGCGGTCAGGGACAAGCCGCTCAAAAAATTCAAACCGCAGAGCAAAACCCTACTGATCCTCAACCTCGGCAACGGCAGCGGCCTGGCGCTCTGGGGGCCCTTTGCAATTCTCAGCCGCCTGATGATGAAAGCCAAGGATGTCATCGACCGCCGCTTTTTAAAGAAGTTCAGTACTCGTTAATATACTGCTTATAACGTTCCCAGCCAATCCTGCGCCACCATCCGCAGGTCGTCGTAATCCACGTCGTTGTCCATATCCGCATCCCCTTCGAGCCCGATGCGAACCGGAACCACATATTCGCTTGTACGCCCCTGGGTAACGCTATTAACAATCGCACGGTCGTTTACAATCAACATGAGCGTATAACAGCACGAATCCAGCCCGGATGTATTCCATACGCCCAGCACATCATTGACAACCTCACTCGTCCCGTTTGCAATAATCTGCCAGTTTCCGCTGGCCGGGTCCGAATACTGCAAAACCCATCCCGCCAGGTTCGCATCTGACGCCGTTCCCCGTACAACCACCTGCCCCTGTTCGACCGTACACGCCAAAGGCTCCGTAATCTCTGCTACAGGCGCGGTATTATCCACAGTTACACTTACGTAATCATTCCAGTTTCCGCACTGTCCAATCGTCCGCAACCGCAAATCATAATTTCCATCCGGAATGCCTTGTCCGATGGTATCCCATGTTGTCAGTGGCTCATTAATCTTCCGCCATGTATGGCTTGGTAATTCCGGGTCCACCGGCACATAACTCCCGCTGCCCGCTGTCGCGTAATACACCGAATACACCAGGTCCTCCGGAGACATCTTCCCCAAATCCTGGCTGCTGCCCTCGATGACCACAACGCCGCCGACCACTTCGCCGTCTACCGGTTCATTGAGGCCGAAATACACCGGCCCCTGCTCTACGCACCCGTAATCGTCGCAGTCCACATCCCCGTCAAAGTCATCATCCACACCGTTGTAGCAAATTTCATTATTGTAGGGGCAATCGAGATCAACTGTCAAACGATAAGCGTTGCACTCGTTAAATGTAAACATCCGTACCAGGATATACACATCTTCATTGAAATTGCCCACCTGGTAATGAATCGATTCATTATCCATCGAACTTTGCGAAATCGCCAGTTGCGCATCATCCGAAACCCGGTGAAGTGAAATATCAATATCGCCCCCGGTATGCTCAAAATAGCAATCGATGTACAAATCCCCCTGTGCACAAATCCGGAATGTGTAAAAATCATCATCGCCGCTCTGGCTGATCAAAAAATTCTCATCAAACGGCAGCATTATCTCCTTCGCGGTCGCCGGCGTGTCATTGCCGCTGCCTGTCTCAAAACGGTCGTCGAACTGGCAAAGCTCTCCGAAAACCACGCCCACGCTCAACAATACGATCCCCAACACCGCCCGTTTGCCGTATCTCATACATCACCCCGAATTAGAAACCTGATTTTTCCCAAAAAAAACGATAAAACCACACTTTCTGCCTGCACTGCCGCCCCCTCCATGAAGATTACTCATATTTTACCAAATCTAAGGGCGCAAAGTCAACCCATCACATTTATTTTGCCTCTTGGTTATTAATTCGCGATTGAAAAACCAGCTAGGCTATTGTTTTAAAAAAGACATAATGTTGCATTTATGCCTTGAAATGAGTAGTAATGAGTTGTAGCTATATTCAAAAACATAGATTTTGAAAAGAACGTACTTGCTTATTCCATTTTTGAGGATTTCATTCATGATGTTCTCAAGTATTCGTAATTTCCTGCACGATTAAAGAATATTTTCAGGGTTGTCGATATAGAATTCAGGTCCGATAATTTTATTTTTTCAAGCAGGAGCAAGAAAAATGAGGAAAATACACTTTCTGTTATCGTTACTTGTCATTTCAACGGGGTCTCTGTATGCGTTTCATACAAGTAACAGCCGCCAAATACCAAAACTAGCCCAAACCTCACAGCGAATCATCAAATCTCAGCAGACTCTCGAAAACCTTGAACTCATCCTCCTCGAAGCACATCAGAGGTCTTGTCAGGCTCTTACCGGCAGTTACAACACTCCGCAGCGGGAAAAGATAGAGCATGAGTTTCAGGCCTTCCTGACCCTGATCGATCCAATGCTCCACCTGGATGATGTTGGGGGTACATCCATGCTGCTCTCTGACGAGGGTATCGAGATCCGGGTACATGCTTTTAAAACGCTTGTTTTTGAATCTCGAAACCTATCGCGGGAGGCTCTCGGCCTGATTGACCTTAGTACAATGATAAGTGACTACATTTATGGATATTTTCCGGTATTGGACGATGTTATTGAGGCAAATGAAAAAGTAGTTGCAGCAATTCGGGAGGTCCGGCAAACGCAGCTTTTGTTTGAGGACTATCTAAACGAAATGTCTTTCTATCTTCCCTTTATCTATCCGGATTACAGTATAAATATTGAATACGGTCTTGAGAATCTTATGACTTCCCGTGACAACGCACAAATCATCAAGATTTCATTGGAAAGAGCCTTGCAGTTATTAAATCAAGCCTTGAGCCCGAATTATTCACACAAGCAAAAACAGATTATGAATAATGAACTCAATAGTTCCATGGAAAACTGTGGTCACCTGGCTTTAAATGACAGAGCATTTCAGGTCAGCGTCATTGACGGGCAAACATTCCTGGAGGTAAACACACCCGATGGAATCCTTGAATTTGATGCTTTGAACCTGACCCTGCAAAGTTTTGGCCTTGATGGTGAGTTGAGCTTGTTTACAGTACAGGAAGTTCAGATTTTGCTTCCGTTGGTTGCATCCGCGATTGAAAAAACCGATCAGGCTATTGTTGCCCTTGATGAATACATCGAAATTTTATCTCCTTATAAGGATGTTCCTGTCAGAAAAAATATTCGATGGCGACTACCTCGTTAGACGAAGTGATTCTTACAAAAAAACAGGGACAGCCTCTCACTGACTGTCCCTTTGTATTTGTGTTACTCAATAAAGCCGGAAATGGCCTCTTACTTCTCCACCTGTACCACCCGGTGAAACTCCACCTTCGCCGGATCAATCTCAAAAGACAGCATTCCGCCCTCAAATGTAAAATCGATGCTTTCATTACCCGGCTGGAGCCGAACGCTGCCCGGCCGCTTCGCCATCGCCATCCTGCATGTCAGCTTCTGATCCGTTCCCTTTTCCTGCTTAAAGTTCATCCTGCGATTGACGATATTCACATACGTAAACTCACCGTCCTCCCGCAGAACAAACTCGAACCACGGCGAACCGCCAAACTCGATCTCCCGATCCTCACCCAGAAGCTCATTATACAAAATCCCCGCATAGCGCCGCAGCGTTTCATGGTTGCGCACCGGCTTGTGCGCATACCCGCTTCGCCGCGCGTATTCCTTAAAGAAATCGCAGGAGAGATAAATCGCCTTGCCCTTGCCATAGCGATATTGATACACACCGCCTTCGCTGCCCTTTAGCATCAGCCGTGCCCCGCGGGGCCGAACCTTCCATGAATGATCAAAAATCACATCCTCGCCCCGCAGCGAAAGTGTCATGCCCTTGCCGGGTGTTTCGCTGAGCAGTTCCAGTCCGAATACCTTCTCCAGCCCCGCCCGGACCGTCGAGCCGCTGGCCAGCACTGTACCGCCGTTTCGCACATATTCTTCGATCTTGCGAACCGTCGCGTCTTCAAGATACGTCTGCTCTGCCAGCACCAGCAGCTTGTAATCATCCAGGTTCGCCTGGAGCTGGTCCTCGCGGATCATATCAAAATGGATATGGTTCTCCACCATCGACTCATACGCCCCGATCAGGTCACTGACAATCGGGTTATTATTCGGCCAGTACACCCGGCTGTTAATCCGCCCCAGCGTATTGCGGGTAATTGTTCCATCTGAGGTCTTACCAAACTCCTCGTCATTGATCTTGTTTGTATTGACGATCACATGCGAATAATGTGTCCTCGCGCTGTGCAGCATCGCCGCGTAACGGACATTCTCCTTGTGCTGGCAGTACGCCTGCCGGTCACGGGCAAATTTCGCCCCCTTCACCGCAAGGTCATAGTAGATATCCGCACGCCGATAGCCCGGCCCCTGGTATTTTTCCTCTTTCCGCAGAGAGAGAAAATCCGTCGGGTACTCACCGATATTCCAGATCCCGCCGTGTGCGACAATAATCGAGATGTCGTTATAAATCTGCTCCTGCGATTTCGGCCGTATCCCCGCCCAGATATCCGAACCCAGTCCAGGCATCAGGTCAAACGGCAGCCCGCTCGAGGCCCCGTATTTCGAGTAGATTCCCAGTTCCAGCGAATCCTTATGGATGTCGCCCGACAGGTTTTTTACAAACGCCGGCGGCGCCTCAGGCTGTTCCACATAATAGGAATGGTTAAACGTCACCAGGATATCCGGATCCACGCTGTGAATCCCGTCAGCGACCCTTTGCATCCATTCATCAAAGCAGTCCCGGTGAAAGCCTACCCACTGTTCCCAGGTATCCCAGTTGTCTTTCGTCAACTTCTTCGGCGGCTCTTCGCCATATCGCGCCTTGTATTTCTTCAGGCAGTTCTCGCAGTAGCACACATTGACCGTGATAATCGCCTCATCGATCCACACCTGGTCCGGCCGTGTCTGTTTCGGGATCCCGACATACTTTTGCGGGATAATCACATCGTCAAATACCGGGGTATTAAAGCACAAATGCTTGCGGTTCCAGCGGCCCGCAAACGTCCCGTCCGCGTTAATCCGGTAGATATATTTGTCCGAATCATCGTAATGACTGTACCAGGAACCGGCATGATTAATCGTCGCTACCAGCCGAAAGTCCAGTTTCTCCCGCAGTCCCTTTTTATTGATCGCGTCAATCAGCGATAAGTTATGCGTATGAAACTGCACTGCATCTACCGTGGCCTTTTCAATCTGCAAACCCACAAAATCCATGCTCGATTCCGGCAGGTTCAGCGATACATGCGAGTGAATCCACGACTGGTCATACCAATCGCAGCTTTGTGCCCCCATTCCCATACCACATGCCGTAAGAAGCAATGCAGCAATCAATCCCCGTGACATCAGCCTAAAATCCATTTTTTTCTCCTTTTAAGGTTTGAGTATTTCAGAAGTGCAAATAGGAATCATCCATTTATTCCAGAATGTCAACGCTCAAATCCACGGCCGGCAGACTCGATTGCCCCAGCCAGTCCTTTTCAAATTCCTGGATCACCGCCTTGCCCAGGTTCTCAAGCGGCCAGCTCATGATCTTCATATCCAAATGCCCGAAACGGTGGCTCTCAAAATTAAACACGCCCGATACATCCACCAGTGGAATATCCCCGGTCCCATTGAACAGATCCTCCTCGAGTATTTCCAGCTCAATAAGCAGATGTTCATGCAGGCAGATAATCCCGTCAATGTCCCGGTTCTTTTCAAAAAAGCTGCGAAGAATAATCCTTTTTTCCGGAGAAAAACCGGCCTGGCAGATATTCTCATCTTTAAGAATCAGCCCGTTTGCCTTAAATGCCTCCTGCACTGCGGATAAAATATCTACCGAATAGGGGTCCTGAAAGATCCCTTCCACCGGCCCGGCAAGCAGGGCAAGATTCTTCGATTTTCGTTTCAGAAAGTATTCCGCAAGGTTTTGGGCCATTTTTTCGTGATCGATCTGGACACACTTGATCGGGATATCTCTAAACGCCCGCCCGGTAATCACAACGTTATGCCCTCGGTCCAAAAGCCGCATCAGGTTCATTTTATGCGTCGGAATCGGCTGAAGCCAGATCACCCCGTCAGGTTCCCGTCGCTCGATCTTGTCGATGAAATCCGGATGTTCCGACTCGTTATCTTGCTCATCCCCTGTGCTGTGAATCAGTTCTACTGACCAGTGGTGCGGGTCGCTCGCCGCGATCGAGGCTGCGAAGAAGCGCTGGAAGACCACCAGCACCAGCAT
>CAYVUI010000122.1:0-13169 GCA_964454745.1 uncultured Pirellulales bacterium
GAAGGAAAAAGGCAGAAGCGAAAAATATCGAATTCTTATAGCGCTGTCATACTAAAAAAGCTTAAGCAAATAAATAAAATCTCCGCATCAGTGCATCCCCCAAATCCATTATTTGGCCGTTTATGGAGTAACCTAAAGGAATACCTTAAAAATAGAAATGCACAAGAGCTTACAATAAGAGAGCATTCTAATTTAGATCGAGCAATAAATACTGAATTAGGTCCCATCTTAGAGAGTATTTCAGAAGAGAAACCTGACAAAATACCTTTTTTGCCAAAAGATATTGCTGTAGGTGATGCTGCAGTATTAATGGCTACGGATGGATACGGTAAAGCAACAATCGAAGGAAATGATGGTAAAAATGAAATCATTATAAAAACATCAGATACAGTAAAAAGTTTTAGATATTTAACTGAGCCGGAGCCTGAAAAGCTTTATAACTTAGCTAACAGTCACTTCAAAAAAATATCAAAGGAAAGGTATATGAAGCATGAGAAAAAGAAATAAATATATAATATATTTAGCACCGATATTACTAGAAATATTTCTTTTTCTCATAGGTATATTGCCTTCATTTTATTTCCCCTTCTTTATTACTCAGGTTGGTAAAGTTCTTTCCGCAGGGGATCGTTATCTTAGTTACATTCTTACATTAGGATTTCCAGTTGGAGTTGACAGCGTTACTATCGTAGATGCCTACAGCTACGATGGTTATGGCGTGATGCTGCAAAATGGTGATACTTTCCTCGGCGGCGGTACCCAGACTCCGGGCACCACAGCCAAACAGGCTTCAAACCTGCTCTACACTGGCGAACAGTACGATTCCAGCCTGAGCCAGTACTATCTCCGCGCAAGGTACTACAATCCTTCCAACGGTCTCTTTAACCGCACCGACCCCTATTCCGGTAAGCCCCGGCTTATTATGGAGACTGTGTCACGCCGGGCGATGCCGATGCCGTGCTGATGCGCTGGCGGGTGGAAGGCAATACATATAAAGTCGTTTTTGGTGACCTTACAGTGGTGGAAATGCCGTATCAGGAGTTGTTGCAAATTGAGCCGTCAGCGGAGCCTGCCCCGTAGGCCTCTGACAGAGAGTAAGAACAAGTACGATCTTTTTCGGGCCCGGTTTGCCCAAGGCTTCCGGGCTTTTTGTATATAGCATACCTGTTGGCATTAGGATAGGGGCTTGCAGTAACTCTAGCTGTTATAAGGGATTACAGTTTTTTGTTTCGGATCATATCAATCACCTCCATAACATCGCCATACAGCGCAGCGCTGCGATAGACATTGTCATATTTTTCGTCTCGAAACAGAACGACACAGCTTTTCTCCGTAATCCGGCTTGCCGTGTGCGTCTTGCGGGCCTTGACATCAATAACCGGTATCGACTGGTACTTCTTTTCAATCGTGCCGCTGATATAGTCGGGCAGTCCCCGGTGCGGCTTGATCGATATCGGTCCGGCTCGCCCAATGCGGAAACCGTGGTCAGATGGATCCACTGTAAAAGCGGTAATCTTCCGCGGCGCAGGGTGGAGAGGGACGACCTCGCCGGCCCCGGGCCTTGTCTTTTGTTGTGTGTACGTGCTCATGTTTTCTCCTTTCCGGGTATTGTAAAGTAAGAAACAAATTCCCCAGTGCATCTGCGCAGCCGCACGCAGCAAAAATCTTTCACAGGGAAAGTAAAATCCGAAATGTCCAAGCCTCTCTGCTGCCTGGCAGGCAAGGCTTCGTGAAATCCGTTTTTATGCCGGGATCGTGTCCCGGGAAGTCTCACAATCGCTGGGCTGTTCAGAGAGTTTGACCCACTGCGGATCAAACTGCTTGCCTGCGTAGCGATTCAGTTCTTCAATCGCCTGGCTGTGGGCGATTGCCTTGCGGTAGGGCCGCCCGGCCGTCATCGTGGCCAGGGCATCGGCAAGGCACAGCAGTTTGGCGCCGTCAAATTCCGCCGGGTAATTCTGCATCTGCTCGTAAGGAAGATGGTGGTATTGAATCGCGTTTTTCACCCATTTTTCTGCGCCGAGCCCCTCTGCGATTCGTGCTCCAAACCTCGAATGCAGGTTGATGATCGAGAATTCTTCGCGGCTTAGCGGTGTAATTTTTGCCAGCAGGCTTTCCGGCAGGATGCACTTGCCGATATCGTGCAGCAGTCCCGCCTGGTAGGTCCACCCGAGCTTACGTTCCGAATACCCTTTTCGCCGGGCCAGGTCCATTGCAATTTCCGTAACCCGTTCGGAGTGAACAGTAAGATGCATCTTCTGGGTCGGTCCGAGCATCGGTTCCATGGTCCGCAGAAAACGGTTGCGGTTGTCGAGGACATTACCGCGGCTTTGAACCGAAGTGTCAAGCTTCTCCAGGCACGTGACCATCCCATCCGTACAGACCATGTTTCTGCCCAGGTTTTTTGCCAGGTATAGAGCCTGATCCGCTTGTTCAATCGTCGCCCGGTCCACTTTTTTCGTTTCCAGGCTCATCACCCCGATACTGATCGTTACATTGAAATCTTCCTCCCCGTGTTCGAATGTTTTCGCCTCGATTTGTTTTCGGAGGTTCTCTGCCCAGATCCACGCCTTTGTCAGTTCGGTCGAGGCCAAAAAGACCAAAAATTCCTCTCCTCCCCAGCGGATCGCGGCATCCCCGCCGCTTAGATTCTGGCGAATCGATCGTGATAATGACTTTAACACCCGATCACCGGTATTATGTCCGTACGTGTCATTAATGAACTTAAAATGATCCACATCGATCATTAAACAGGAGATAAAACGTCGCCGATCCCGCTGGAAATTGCCTCGCTTGAGCTGACGCTGGAAATACCTGCGGTTGTACAGTCCGGTCAGGGGGTCCATCTCCGCCATGCGAACCAGTTCCTGCCGCCTCTTTTCCATTCGCTGTTTCTCAAGTTTCTGGTTATCCCGGTCCCGAAGGGCGTTTTGAATCCGCTCCCACAGAACATCCGGCTGGACGGCCTGTGTTTTGGGCACGAAATCAACGGAACCGTTGCGAATGTTAGATATCACAATATCCTGTTTTTTACTGCTGGAAATCGAGAGAATCGGGCAGGCTTTCTGGTCTCGACGAAGCTGGCGATCGCTCAAATCAAGTATTAGCTGGTCCCCGTTCATGTCCGGCAGGTTATGGTCCATGACAATACAGTCAAAATTCTGCTTTTTAAGAGCTTCTTTGCATTCCACACCCGTAGAGGCAATGACGATCTGAACAAAAGGGCGATTGTCTTCAAGGGCCTGACAAAGCAGTTTTTGGTGTTCCGGGTTGTCTTCGACTAATAATATGTTCACATTTTCCATGGCTTTACCCCCTGGAAATTTGCATGTCATGTTCTTTTGTTTATTTCGTCATATCTTTGGGGCTACTGAATCAGATGGATTCAAAATTTGTTTTTTTCTTTGTTAGATGCTGAATATAGGTAAAAGTACCGTGTCAATTTTGAGAATGATGTAGAAAAACAGGATAGGGTATATGATTCATTTTAGTTATTGGCTGATATTGAGCATAGTTACTGTTGACTTATCTGGTTTATTCGATAAAATATGCAATGTAAGATTGATTTTGGATTTCTATAGTTTCCGATCTTACGCCAAGAGCGAATTTGGGCCAATTTTGCGACAGACAGGTTTCATTCCGCTTGGATACAGGTGAATGTTTGAGTTCATTGCTGACGCAAATTGGGGGTAGTTTTGACACAAGAGCTTTGAGGTTGATATGGCAGAGGAAAACCTTCCTGTCGAAGAAACAAAAGTCGACCCGGTACCAGAAAAACATGTACAGGATGTCTCTGACCGCGATCCTACACACATCGTCGGAATCGGGGCATCAGCAGGGGGGCTTGAGGCCATTGAAACCTTCTTTGATAAGATGCCGGATGACAGCGGGCTGGCTTTTGTGGTGGTCCAGCATTTAAGTCCGGATTTCAAGAGCCTGATGGATGAATTGCTTCGCCGGCATACGAAAATGGATATCCGCCGGGTCGAAGACGGGATGCTGGTTGAAGCAAACGTTGTGTACCTGATCCCGCCTAAAAAGGAGATGATTCTTTCAGACGGCAGGCTGCGGCTCGAGGATCGTGACCTCTCACAGGGGTTCAATCTCCCGATCGATGTCTTTTTCCGTTCCCTCGCCCAGGATGCCGGTGATAAAGCCGTCGGAATTGTTCTTTCCGGGACGGGTAGTGACGGTTCGCGCGGTATTCTCGATATCCATGAAGCCGGCGGACTGGTGATGGTCCAGCGGGAAGATTCCGCTAAATTTGACGGGATGCCCAGCAGTGCCATTCGAACCGGTATCTCCGATTATGTCGTGTCTCCCGATGAAATGCCTGCGGCCCTGCTCAAATTTATCAATCATCCTCTCAGCCGTGAGGTGGAAAATACCTATATGCAGCACGCCCAGTCGGCCATCGAGGGCACTTTTGCCAAAATTTTTGACCTGCTGCGCAATGAATTCAAGATCGATTTTAATGAATACAAGAAAACGACCATTTCCAGGCGCATCGAGCGTCGCATGGCGTTCCATCATTTCAAGAACCTTGAAGATTACGTCGATCACCTTCGAGAGAACCAGGAAGAACTGGAATCTCTTTACAAGGACCTGCTGATCGGGGTTACCCGCTTTTTCCGTGATCCCGAAGCCTTTGAATACCTCCAGGATCAGGTCATCCCGGAAATCGTCCATAATGCCGACCCGCACGAGGAAATCCGGGTCTGGATTCCCGGCTGTGCGACAGGGGAAGAAGTCTATTCCGTCGCGATCCTTTTTCATGAATGTGCTCGAAATGCGGGAATCCATCCCAATTTCAAGATTTTCGCTACGGATATTCACCGAGATCTGCTCGACTTTGCCGCGTATGGTGTCTTTTCCGCGGACATGATGGAGAACGTATCGACCCAAAGGCAGGAGAAGTATTTTATCAAGGACGGTGAGAATTTCCAGGTAATCCCCGAACTCCGCAAGGCGGTCGTTTTTGCCGAGCACAACCTGATTAAAGACCCTCCCTTCACCAAGATTGACCTGATTTCCTGCCGCAACCTGCTGATCTATTTTATGCCTCCGACTCAGAAAAAGGTCATTTCACTGTTCCATTTCGCACTGAAAACCAAGGGCTTTCTCTTTCTCGGACCCAGTGAGAGCATCGGCGAACTTGAGATGGAATTCGATACACTCAGCCACCGCTGGAAAATTTTCCGCAAACGAAGGAACATCCGTCTGCCCCTGGCCATGCGATTCGCTTCCAGCCGGCTTACCGCAGGCGGAGTCGTGGCCCAGAGCCAGGGGCCTTCCATGAGTTATACTCCCGGCTACAGCACCGATATTCGCCTGAGCCGGGCGTACGATAAACTGCTCGAAAAGTATATCCCCCCCAGCGTCCTGATCGATGAACGCCGGGAGATCGTGCACATGTTCGGGGATGTAAATCATTATTTCCGCCATCCGCCGGGACGAATGAAACTCGACATTCTCAGCATGGTCCAGGGTGACCTGCGGATTGCCCTCTCCACGGCGATCAACCGTGCACGCAAAAACAATGAATCGGTCATCTACAGCAATATCCGCTATCATCGTGATGAGGGCCAGCCGCCCGAAATGATCCGCCTGACTGTATCGCCCATCGTGGAAAAAAGTGTCGAATCCAGCTACTTGCTGGTCTGTATTGAAACGGTGCAGATTCCTTCCGAAAAAGAGGGCGAAGACAGCAGCGGCTTTGATGCCAGTGAAGAGTCCATGCAGCGGATCGGCGACCTTGAGCAGGAGCTCCAGTTCACCAAGGAAAACCTCCAGGCGACCGTCGAAGAACTGGAAACCAGTAATGAAGAGCTTCAGGCCAGCAACGAAGAACTCATGGCCAGCAACGAAGAACTCCAGAGCACCAATGAGGAACTCCACTCGGTAAACGAAGAACTGTATACCGTAAACGGTGAATACGAACGAAAGATCAAAGAGCTGACCGAGCTGACCAATGATATGGACAACCTGCTGCGAAGCACGGAGATTGGTACGGTTTTCCTCGATACCGACCTGCGCATTCGAAAGTTTACCCCTGCGATCGGGCAGTCCTTTAACCTGCTCGAACAGGATGTCGGCAGGCCCATTGATCACATCTCCTACAATTTTGTGGGCAATCCCGACATGATGGAAGACCTCAAAGCTGTGCTCAAAGATCAAAAAGTGCTCGAACGGGAAGTCCAGAATCAACAGGGCAGATGGTTCCTCAAGAGGATTCTGCCGTATTTTAACGAATTCAAGGAAGTGGCCGGTTTGGTGATGACCTTTGTGGATATTTCCCAGGTCAAGCAGGCTGAAAAATCGCTCGCGCAAAGTGAGGCACGGTTCCGTTCGCTCGTCGAAAACAATCCCGCGGTCATGTACGAGGCGGTCATGGAGCATTCCAATGGCTCGTGCAGTTATAAACCGCTTTATATCAGTCCGCATGTGACAAAAATACTTGGCTTTGAGCCGGATGAATTTATTACCGGCAGCAAAAAATGGATAGATGTCATTCATCCCGAAGATAAGGAAATCTTCCAGGCGGCAATTGCTTCGCTTGCGCCCTCCAGCAGCCACCTGAAAGTCGAATACAGGGTGATCGGGGAAAAAGGCGAGAACATCTGGGTTCACGATGAAGCGGATATTACGGGTGAGGTTCAAAATCGTGCCTGCCATATCCAGGGGGTAATGACCAATATCACCGAGGCCAAGCGTGCCCAGTTCATCCTCAAGCAAAGTGAACAGAGAATGCGTGCGGCATCGGATGCCAGCCTGGACGGCTTTTATCTCTTGCGGGCCATTCGAAATCGTTCTCGCCAAATTGTGGACTTTGAGTTTATGACGATCAACAGCCGTGGGGAAAAACTGCTCAATATGAACAAGTCCGAGTTGGAAAACCAGCGGCTTTGCGAAGTCTTTCCGATTTTCCGCAACGATGAATTCTTTCATAAGTATAAACAGGTTGTCGAGACCGGCGAACCTTATGAAGCGGAAGTAGAAATCCCCGAAGAGGTTATCCAGGCTCGATGGCTGCATCAGCAGGTGGTCCGCGTAGATGATGGGATCGCCGTGACCAGCCGTGATATCACCCAGCGTAAAGAAGACAGCATCCAGTTGAAAAAAGCCCTGGGCGAGCTGGAAACCAAAAATGCGGAAATGGAACGGTTCGTTTATACCGTTTCTCATGACCTCAAAAGTCCGCTGGTTACGATCAAGGGTTTTCTCGGCTGGCTTGACCGGCATATCGGCAAGGGTGAGATGGACAAGGTTCAGTCCGATATTCAGCGGATCAGCAATGCGATTGACAAAATGGACAGCTCCTTTGGTGAGCTTCTCGAACTCTCGCGTCTCGGGCGCGTGGTGAGTGTGCCCGAACAGATGAATCTGACCCAAATCGCACACGAAGCCGTGGAATTACTCCAGGGACACATCAAGGAGAAAAATGTACAAGTAACCATCGATCCGAAATTGCCGGATATTTGCGGAGATCGAAATCGAATTCGCCAGGTCTTTGAAAACCTGATCGGCAATGCCGTGAAATTCATGGGCGATCAGAAAAAACCTGCCATTGAGATTGGAGCCAAACAGGACTTGGATCATGTCGTCTTCTATGTCAAAGATAATGGCATTGGGATCGAAAAAAAGTACAGGGACAAGATATTTACTCTCTTTGAGAAGCTGGATCAAAATTCCGACGGTACCGGCGCCGGCCTGGCGATTGTCAGGCGAATTATCGAAGCCCACGGCGGAGAGGTGTGGATTGAATCAAAAGGAAAAAACAAGGGAAGTGTCTTCTATTGCAAAATTCCCCACGAATTGCCCTTTAGTGCCTGAGAGATTATTCCGAATAAGAAGCAGGAATTTTTCGCTGGGCAAAACGCCTTTTCTTCGAGAGGAAGAGTATGAGCAGCAAACCATCAGGCCTCGATATTTTATACGTGGAGGACAATCCGGATCACGCCGACCTCACCATGATGTGTCTCCAGGAGCAAAGCCGCGTCAATTCGATCTGCCATCTAAGTGACGGCCAGTCTGCACTCGATTATCTACTGCGGAAAGGGGAATATCAGGACCCCCAAAAAAGTCCACGGCCTTCGATGGTGCTCCTGGATCTGCGGCTGCCCAAAATCGATGGCCTGGAGGTACTCAAAATTATTCGTGATACCGAATCGGTTTCCTGCATTCCCGTCGTAATTCTTTCTACGTCACAGGCGCCCTGTGATATCCAAACGGCCTATCGAAATGCAGCGAACAGTTACCTGGTTAAACCTCTGGACTTTGACAAGTTCAACCAAATCCTCGATCAGGCGGTTCAATACTGGCTTGAAATCAACCAGCGCCCGGCACCGCAGGACTGAATATTTCTCTGCAAAAGTATTCTCAATATTAAGAAATATTTTCGTTATCGGTCGCATTGAAAATTAGTGGTAATTACCGATTTCTCCAAAAAACTCTCTTTTTGATTCTGTTTTCAAAACATTATTTCCCCTGTATCCGTCCCTCCAATTCTTTCTTAACCTTTTTCATTTCATGGACGAGTTATTTTCTGGAAGTTAAAAAAGATTGATAAGGAGTCATGCCATGAAAACAAGCAGATTACATTGGAATCGAAGGAGAGAGGCAAGACACGACTGCGACTACAAGACCATAAGCTGGATTCGCAGCGGAGCACGGAGAATTCACCGCGGTTGGCTCAATGACCAGTCCTGGTCCGGCCTGTCCTTTGTGGTTCCCGTCGAAGCCGGCCCCAGTGTTGGAGACGAGATTGAACTGTCAGCAAAAAGCCGCGGCGAAAAAACACCCTGCAAGGTGGTGCGGATCACACCCGTCGAGGAGAACCGCAGCATTGTTGGCTGCAAAAAAGAAGTGCCCGGCCAGGCCCTCCGGGAAAGAAAGCCTAAACGAAGGGCCGTTAAAAAGTTGCGCGCCTCGCTTTCACGAACCAACGGCGGACTGGTAACCGCCTGATTTCCCGGCGGCAAGAAGGCCCATGAAGGGATTGTCCCGTGAACCGGGACAGCAGCTCCTGTCGGATATACTCAAAATACCCAGCCGGTCAATCGATCGGCTGGGTAGGGAAAGCGGGTCTCATTTCGTGTCGAATGTTTTGAAAAAGGCTGCAGCGACTTCCCGGTGTTGTTTCAGTTTCTCTTTTGAAAGTTTGCCCAGCGTGATCGAAGAGTATTTCATCCTCGGATTCGCATCAAAACGCTTGCGATAATCATCCAGAAACGTCCAGTACAATCCGTCCCAGGTTTCACACCATTGACCCTTCGGAAAATCACTCATTTTGCGGACATAATTCGAAGAACTGACATAAGGCTTGGTCGTGATCAAGCTGCCCGCGCTGTACTGGCTCATTGCATACACATTAGGGGCCATCACCCATTCGTATGCGTCAATAAACAACTCCATAAACCAGCGGTAAACCTCGTCAGGATCGATCCGGCAAAGCAGCATAAAATTTCCAAGGATCATCAGCCTTTCAATGTGATGTGCATACGCCGTTTCCTGTACTGCCTCGATCACATGATCCACCGGCAAAATGCCCGTAGTGCCCTCATAAAAAGCCCGGGGCATTTTTCGTTTGCAGTCCAGAGTATTTACGCCCGTCATTCGATCATGCAAAAACTCGTATGCCCCCCGCATAAATTCACGCCAGCCGAGAATCTGCCGGACAAACCCTTCCAGGCTGTTTAGCCGCACCTTCTTTTTCCGCCCGTACTCAATCGCCCGGTCCAATACCTCGTCCGGGCGAAGCAGCCCGATATTCAGCGAACTGCTCAGCAGCGAATGGAACAGCACCCTCTGCCGCCTCGAAATCGCATCCTCGTAATCCCCGAATAAATCCAGCCGATTCTCCAGGAAATCATCCAGAAGCGCAAGTCCGCCTGCCCGGTCAACCGGGTACATAAAATGATCCGTTTTACCCGGATGGTTCGCAAAATGTTTGGAAACATATTCCACGGCCTTGCGTATGCCCGGCTGGCTGAATTTGGCAAGGCCCGGAACCTCTACATCATCGGACAACGGCTTTCGATTCTCTTTGTCCAGGGACCATTTTCCGCCCATCGCTTTGCCCTTTTTATCCAGCAGGATCTCCCTTTTCTTTCGCTGGTCGATATAAAATGAGGTCATCGAATAATGATCACGCTCCGGAAAATAAGCCTCAAGCTCCGATCGTGTATTCAAAAATGCCGGATTATCCAGCCATTTCAGGTCGCATTTCGCCTTTCTGCAGGCTTGTGTTACGTCATGGGTAAGCTGATGGTCTACCGGATTACACATTTGGATGCAATCCGGTTCATATTTATCGATAATATCGCGAAAAACGAAGTCCGGCTTTTCGAGCGGGCAGTCAATATAATGTGCATTCCATTTGCGTTTGTCGATTTGGTCATAAAAAGTCTGCATACTCGCCCGGTGCAGCACAAGCTTTTGCTTGTGGAACTTCGTTTCCGTGAAAAAACGCGGATGTTCCAGCAAAAAGACCTCACTTGCCCCCTTTATCGCGGGGTGGTCCTCAAAAAGCTGGTTAGGCAAAATGATACAGGCTTTGTGCATGTCAGCCCCTTTTACAAATTGCTAATATTTCACCGACGTTTGTGAATTATATCTCGATATTCTCTACTTGAAAAGAGCAGATTTCAAGTTTACAGTCAAACAACCCAACTATTTACACGCAATGTGTAAATCCGTCTTGACTTTTCCACCGGAAGTTTTGACAATGCACCAAGAGGTGCCCTGAAAATTCAGTATAAAGGAGAGCCGACTCATGGATGAACCGGCCAAAACAGCGTTATTTGACATTCACCAACAGGCACAGGCGAAGTTTATCGACTTTGCCGGCTGCAAAATGCCCTTACAGTATTCACAGGGCATTCTCGCCGAACATCTGGCTGTACGAAAAGCCGCCGGTCTTTTCGATGTGTCCCATATGGGCAGAATCCTGTTCCGGGGCACAGGAGCCCTCGGTTTTCTCCGGTTCGCCCTGACAAACGACGCCGCAAAGCTTCAGATCGGCCAGAGCCAGTATACCTTCCTCTCAAATACAAAGGGGGTGGCAATCGACGACGCATTTCTCTACCGCTTCACGGATGAGGAATATCTGCTCGTGATAAATGCCGCGAACAGAGACAACGACCTGGCACATCTGCAAAAACTCGGCGCGGCATTCGAAAATGTAGAATTCGCCGATATTACCGACACTTTTGGCATGCTCGCCCTCCAGGGCCCCCAAAGCAGGGACATTCTTGCCTCGCTGCTTTCAGACACGGACCTGTCAAATTGTCCCAAAGGCGGTTGCATAACCGCCCAGCTTCTCGGGCAAAAGACGCTGATCGCACGCACCGGGTACACCGGCGAACCGATCGGTTACGAATTGATCGTTCCGGTCGATCACACAGCAAAGGTCTGGACTGCACTTGTCGACAAAGGGGCCGTGCCCTGCGGCCTGGGTGCCCGCGATACCTTGCGGATTGAAGCCGGCCTTCCTCTTTACGGTCACGAACAGGGCAAAACCTCCGACGGGAAGGAAATCCCGATTTTCGCGGTTCCACAGGCCCAAAAGGGCGTATGCTTTGAGGATTCCAAAAGGGAATTTCACGGCCAAAAAGCCCTGGCCAGCCAGTTTGAAGTCTTAAACGCCTTTAAAAACGGTGATTTCGCCATGAAAGAGGCCCTCCCCGAACATATTTTGCCCGTCGCCGTTGCATCGCCCCAGGCCGCCCGGCCCGGAGATATCCTCTTAATCGACGGTGAACAGGTCGGTACAATTACCAGCGGAACCGTCGCTCCATACTGGACCTTTGAGGCAAATGCTCCCGCGGAAGAAAACAGGCATCGGCCCGTCGCTCTTGCACTTCTCGACAGCCAGATCGTGCCGGAAAGAAAACTCATCGCCCGGGTCCGCGGCAGGGAACTGCCGGCAAGGGCGGTTTTTATGCATGTTGAAAGACAGGGAAATTTTCTCAAAGCCCGAATTTACAGTGAATAAGGAGACCCTTGATGAACGTTCCACAGGATTTGAAATACACAGACACCCATGAATGGGTCCGTATCGAAAAGGAAGAAGTCACCGTCGGAATCACCGAGTACGCTGTCGAGCAGCTTGGCGACATCGTTTTCGTCGACCTGCCCGAGCCCGGCAGCGAGGCCACGCGCATCCAGCCCTTTGCCGCGGTGGAGTCCGTAAAGGCGGCAGCGGATATTTACGCACCTGTAACCGGCACGGTCACCGACGTGAACAGAGCCCTGGTTGAGAAACTCGATACCTTGAAAAATGATCCCTACGAAAGCGGCTGGCTGGTTAAGATCAAGATGAACGATAAAGCAGAGCTTGAAAACCTGAAAACCGCCGCTCAGTACCAGGAAATGATCGACACACTATAACGATATCTATATCGGTAGGGGGTTCAATGCCGTTTATTGCAAACACCCAGGCCCAGCAGGAAGAAATGCTCCGTCGCATGGGGCAGACCTTCGAACAGTTATTTGAGGATATCCCGGCTGAGCTTCGCTGCAAAGGGCTCAATCTGCCCATTGGTGTCAGCGAACAGAAAGTCCGTGAAAAACTCGCGGCCATTGCGGATAAAAATCGTATCGACCTTGTCGGCTTTCTTGGCGGAGGCTTTTACGACCATTTCATCCCTGCTGCGGTCTATTCCCTGGTTTCCCGATCGGAATTCTACACTGCCTATACGCCGTATCAGCCGGAGGTTTCGCAGGGAACACTCCAGGCAATTTATGAATACCAGTCCGCGATCTGCCGGCTCACGGGCATGGAAGTCTCCAATGCGTCGCTGTATGACGGCGGGACCGCGCTTTACGAGGCCATGATGATGGCCCTGGCGATTACCCGCCGAAATCGAATTATCATCGACGACAGCGTAAATCCGATTTATCGCGTAATGATCGAGTCGTACACACGCAATCTCAATATTGAGAGGGTCGAGATTGCAAGCCGGGATGGTCTGACCGACCGCCAGGCGGTGAAACAGGCCCTTGATGAAAATTGTGCCGCGGTGATTGTACAAAATCCAAACTTCTTCGGCTGTGTGGATGACTGCTCCGATATTTGTGAACTCGCTCACAATAAAGGTGCGCTCGTAATCGCGAGTTGTTATCCGATCTCGCTTGGCATCCTCAAAACGCCTGCCTCGATGGGAGTC
>CAYVUI010000123.1:0-13126 GCA_964454745.1 uncultured Pirellulales bacterium
CTGTTTTTGACTCAAAATTACAGTTCTTGCGGAAAATCTACATACTTATGAGATGGCTGTGAACTATTTATTCTTCCTTCGTAATACTACGACAGTAAGATTTTAGATGTAATTATCTGACAAAGTCGGATGAGCGTAGCTCGTTTTCCTAATGCCACAGCCGTAAGGCTGTGGCTCTTTGCTTTCAAGACAAAATAGTACAGTATGACATTTCTATTTTCCTAACTCAAGATTCACTCATTAGCATATTTCATTGAAAACTTTTGAAATACACCCAAAATTATTTTACGGTATCCTTCTATCCAATCTTGGCATATCTGTACCCTCGTAAAATTCCACCAGGCATTCTTCACAACAAAAGTGTTCCAAGTCTCCCAGTGGTACGATTCCTCTCGGACCCAATACACACTTTTCCACACTGATCACATCTACGCCCAATTCAAGCTTTTTATCACATTGGCTGCATTTCATCCTTTTTTATACCTCCTGTTTATACCATAAATCTGGGATTGAAATACATTGAACTTGTTTGCAACATTCTACAAAACAGGCACTCCATGACCATCTGTTGTCACTTTTGCATAGTAAATCAGTTCATCACTTAAAAAGGAAATTGCAGCTCTTTGCATATGAAACGTAAAGAAGCTGCCCAATGGATTGAAAGAAATGAAAAGCGAAAACAGCTTTTCCTACATTTCACACAACCTATGACCGCAAAGCAGATGGCCCAAAAAACCGGGATGAGCCTGGGCGAATGTTCTTTGATTCTGGGGCAACTCGTCCTGTGCAGGCTGGTAAAATGCCTCAATCCATCCGCAGTTCGAAGCCGTATTTACTGGTTGACTCCCACAGGAATTTTCTGTCAACGAAAAATATCAAACCAGAAAAACTTACCCAAATCCCTGAAAAAGCTCCCGGATATTGACTGGGAATTATACGGCTGGATTTGTTATAGTCATCGTTCTGCAGTCATTAAGGCTCTGACAGAGCCTATGCAGCCGGCAAAGATCAAGCGTAAAATCACACAAAGCAATCGCAGGGCCAAAATCAGTGCCAATAATGTCCGTGACATCATTCGACTTTTTGTGAAAAAAGGGATTGTTGAGCCTGTTCAATACCGAAAAGAAGCACATCCTCGATATGAACTGACACAGATTGGCAAAGCACTTCAGTCCTTCCTCATTCAATCACAGGTAAATGCAATTTCTAAAAAATGATATATGATCAATACCCGGATAATTATTCTGCAATACAGGATGACAATACTGACAACTACAACATCCTCTCTGAAAATCCTCCCTTCTCGGAACCGCCAAAAGAATTCTACTCCATCGGCACGGACCCGGAAACCGGGCTTAAAGATAAAATAATCCAGAATCACGGACATGACTCCAAACAGGCCCATTTTGTAAATGAACTGGAAGATTTTCTCAGTAATCCGGACCAATATCATCAAGCTTCACAGCAATTCAAAAATTACGTAAGACAGCATACTGTCATTCCTAAAAATACAGGATATTTTTTAGATGGATTTATTAATTCAGGATATATTAAAGCTCTTGAATCCATTTCGGCTCCGGGATCGGATAAGGCCCTTTGTTTCTATGAACAATATGCACGTGATAATGGCACTTCGCTGCCAGAAGCTTTCCTGTTCGGTCCCAACGGCTCAGCCAGACGGGCCTTATCTGACTGGAAACTTGAAGAAGCCCTTCGGGGCCAGCATCGAGGCCCTCAAAGACCGAAATGTCAGGAAATAGAAAAAATCTATGATAAAGCCTTCCACAACACATTTCAGATTCCTGAATATCGAAATGAAAAGAATCAATATACTCAAATTGACCTTCCAAGTGAAATCAAGAATCTACCTAAAGGACTGGAAGGAACTCTTAATGAGGTATTTTACCGATCTCCGCAATTATATTGCGGGAGATGGTACAAGGGAATCAAAAGGCTTAAAGGGGATCTGCCCTATGAGATCCTTGAAACGATAACGATTGAATTGTTAAAAAAACAGGGAAAATGTGACTCTTCATATATTATACCGGATGTGTCCAAATTAGAGCAACTTATTGAAAAGGCCAATCATTCCGGTCAAAATCCCTTTTTATCATTATATCATCAACTAGATAAGAGGACTCTAAAGAAGAAATGGAAGGAGGCCAGGGGATTATTAAATGATTATGCGGTAAAGCTTTGGAAAGAAAGAAAGCCTTTGGGCAAGATAGAGAAGCAAAAAGACTTTCCGGGAACCATCTATCTTAACCATGGCAGATACTATTGGCTGCCTAAATATGGAGAAAAAGTGGTTCCCCTTATCCCTGAAAAGGATAAGAACAGGATTCCCGGTGGTTTATACAAAAATGAACCTGGTGGTTATTTCTGGTGGATTCCTCGCCTTAAATTCAGGAGACGTATGATACCGGAAGGGGAAAAAGTGGCCACCAAAGACCTTAAAACCGCTCAAATGCTACAACAGAAAGAATGGGAAAGCATTCAGGAAAATGAACCTCAGCTTGCAAAAAAGCTCAAAAACCAAAGAAAATGGGGCACAACCACAACTCACAAACCCACTGCCGTTAAGATTGCCAAAAAGATATGGGATCGGATGCAGAAAAATGATCCCAAAACCGCTTTAAGGATTGCAACTGACCATCGACCGGATTCACAAAAACCGGATATGGATGAGGTATGGCCCAGTTGGGAAGAACAGACCATTCGACTAAAAGGGATGGATTATTCACCCAAACTGCCCATTGTCTATCCCAAACAAAGGATTCACGATGAATGGAAATACGGATTGAGAGTACCGGAGAATCTTAAACCCATCGTGGATAAAATGAAAACAGTGGACTGGATTGCAAGGGATACAAGGCTGGTTTTTGATGACAATAAATATCCTGCCACAAAAGAAATGGCGATTCAATCCAATGGTCTGGATTGGACAAATGAACAAGAGGACAAAGGTACAAAATACAATATATATGGTGTCACTTCCCTGGATTACCAAACGGGAAGAATTCAATTTAAAGTCTACCGGCCCGGATACCATTCTTCTGAAACACTGGCAGAAGAGATCTATCATATTGTTTATGAAATGATTCGACAAGAAAAGCCAAAGACCTTTGCAGAGATTCACAAATGGCATGAAAAGGAAATCAAGAGCGGTATTGATCCAACGTTGGACTTGTCAGAAAGATTTTCAAAGGCAATGGCTCAGGAAGAAATGGGCTATAAGCAAAGCCTTCCACGGAGTGTAGTCAAGCAGGCACAGAAGATTTTTTCAGAGAACAATACCGTATCATCTGGGACCCTGAGAAATGTCAAAAATGCTTTTTTGTAAATACCTTGAGGCTATCTGTTTTTCCATATGTGTGCCATACGTATGTCACATGACTGAAATACTCCTTGAGTTTCGAATCATTTTATGAAAGATATATTTTGAAAATATTTGTATTTTTTTACTTGACAATTTCACTCAAATGTATTTATAGTAAAATCTGTTTGAGCGGATTACCCCTGAGGGCAGTCCTTTTTGCTTAAGAGCAATTGAGGGATATTTTGTGAGGTTTTCCTTGCGGTATAGTTAACTGGAATGGTGTTAGGTTAATGCTCTAATTGCCCGTATCATTCATTCCATTACAAAGGAACAGAGAAAATATATAAAAACTCTATCTAGAGAAAGGGGAATTTTATGCGCAAACTTAGAAGCCACATTTCTAAAAATTTCATCAAACAATCGAATACTAATGTTGTAGTTGCTTTTCTTGTATTGCTATTTCTGAGTGTTGTTTCCTCTTTTACCTTGCAGGCAGATACTGTTGACCCCCTTTATCAAGAGGCACAATCCGCATATCTGAATAAGGACTATGAGAATGCTAAAACACTGTATGCACAATATTTAACGGAAATCGAGCCTGGCGATTTATATGAAAGAATCACTTTGCAAATTAAAGAGATTGACTTTCGTTTAACAATCAATAATGGAAACTTGGAAAACGCTCGACAAATAGCTGCTGAAATTTACAACTCTGATTGCAGTGCAGAGAATCGAGCGAAATCTTTATACCTGACGGGAACCCTGTTTGAAAGTAACGGCTATTATTCAGACGCATTGATTCAGTATGAATTGATTGTTAACGAATTCTCTGAAACGCACTCTGCCGGACCTGACAAAGCGGAATTTAGGCTAAAATACTTCCTCTGCCGAACGGCTTTAGTAAACAATGACTTCACATCGGCAGCTCAGTATGGAGAAGAAATCAAAAAACTTGACACTTCGACCACAGTAAAACCCCAGCAACTTTATGCCACAGGCTGGATATTTGAAAGCAAACGAAGATATTCAGATGCTTTGGGGTTTTACAATAAAATTTTAAATGAATATCCTGATTCAACGTATGCCGGGCCCGGTAAAGCAGCTTTTCGTGCCAGATACATTCAGTGTCAAAATTCCCTTGAAAGTGAAAATATTTCAACGGCAGAACAACTAAAAGATGAAATCCTTCTCTTAAATTCACCAGATCATGAGAAACCTGAACAATTGTATCTTCTCGCAAAGCTATTTGAGGAAAATGAGGATTATATAACAGCAGTAAATCTCTACCAACAACTTAGTACTGAATATCCCCAGTCTGACCAGATGGGACCTGACAAGGCAGGATTTCATGCCCGATATACCGCATGTCATCTTGCATTAGAAAGTGGACAAGATAGGGAAGCAAGAATTATAGCTCAAGAAATCAGAGGCTTGAATTCTTCGCCTAAAGAAAAACCATATCAGCTCTACAAAACCGGTCTTTTGTTGGAAAAGAGTGATTTATGTCCTGATGCATTATCTTGTTATGTAAAGCTCCTTTCCGATTATCCCAATGCAATACATTCCGGTGCAAATTATGCTGGATTCCATGGTAAATATGTAGCCTGCAAGATTGCACTGCAAAAAGGCAATATATCACAAGCGAAAGCCTTGGCCAATCAGATTAGGCAATTGGATATTCTACCGGAAAGAAAAGCTGCGATTTATTATTCCGCAGGCTCTCTTTTTGCGGAGAAAGGACTATTTGTACCCTCATATGAGGAGGAAATAATAAATCATTCATTGCAAGTCATGCAATCTTTTTATAATGACATTATCAGCTTTGAAAGCCCGGAGAGCAAATACTACGGATATGCCCAAATCTACCTGGATGCCTTTGATGTAATTCAGTCCATTAATCAAAAAGATTCACAGGCTGTTGAGCAAAAGATATCTCAATTAAAAACAAAACACAGTGGCGACGATCTGACAATGGCTTTGTTTATTATTGCAGAGAGGTACTACGGCATGGGCAAGTCCGGAGATGGAGAGGAGTATCTTTATAAGTCTCTTGCGATATATGAGCAGGATATTTTGGCAGACATCCCCAATAACAGGCTTTCCGCAGCCTCTCATTACATGAGGGGGTTGAATTACCGGAAACTAAAAGATTATGCACAAGAAGCAGAATCATTTATGACAGCCTATATGATCGATCCGGAGTTTAAATATGCCGAATTTTGCATTTATATGGTGGCACGAGTACATCAGGGGCTTGTCCATAGCGGAACATATACAAGCGAAGAGGCAGAGCCTGCCATTCGGCAAGCCTATGAACTGCTTTCTGAAAATCATCCGCAATCGCAATATGCCCAAATTGCTTTGCAATGGCTAAATCAGAATTAAGAATAAATGTCTTTCAACAATAAATCTAAATTTCAATAAAGGGGATTTTAGGATGAAATATGCAAAATGTATCTTATTCACAGCAATCATTTTTATAATTTTGAACTCTATCATTATTGCATGCCCCCCTGGGAATGATTGGGATTTCTCTGAAGATCCAAACTCTACAAAGGATCCCAATTCCCCTACGGATCCCAATAATTTACCAAATCCCAATCCAAGTGATGCGGCAAGCGGCTCAGACCCAATTACTGTAAAGGGAGAGTATTATTATCAAGCTAAAGATATCGTCATTCCCGGCAGAACAATGGATGTGGTAATCAAACGTACCTATCGACAGGATTATTATAATGGCGAGAGTGGCTCCTACAAAGTAGATTTCGATTTAAATTTAGAACCACCGTCCTATGTGAATGATTGCGGAGTGAGTTACACTTCGGGTGTTTATGATCACCAGTATGAATTGGGAGGGAATTGCAGTACATTTGAGGGCACATATCGAGTGACTCCCTGTGAAAGTGGCCCTCAAACGCTCACTCTTTGGGTAGAATTGAGAGTCTATGACGGATCTCAGTGGTCTTGGGACAGGGCAGAGCATGAGATTGATGTCTACCCAAGTGAGTATTCCTCACCTTTTGGCCATAACTGGGATATGAATTATAATATCAAAATATATGACGAAGGAGAAACTCTATATCTCAATACCGGGCAAGCTAAAGTTGTTCCTTATGAATTTAAAACAGGCACAAGTCCAAGAGAATATTATCCGGATGATGCCACAGGACGGTATGATTATATTGTCAAAAATACCGATGACACATTTAAGCTGTTCAAGAAAAACGGCAACGAATTCATTTTTAATACGGATGGAAGAATCACAAGCATTACGAACCCCAAAGGATCGGAGATATCCTTCGCTTATACCGGAAATAAACTGACGACAATTACCGATGATCTCGGAAGAGATATCACGCTTCAGTATAACGGTATTGGACAGCTTACAACAATTACTGATTTTGAAAATCGTTCATGGAATTATACTTATTATTATAACCATAACCTAACCAAGGTAGAAGGGCCATATAATTATTCCAAGCAATATCAGTATGGCGATTATACAAAGCATCTTATTGAAGAAGTAACCGATCCAAATGGTCAGACATATATAGTAAATGACTATGATCAAAATGATCGAGTTACGACACAAACATATGGTGATTATGATACCACCTTCGATTATGACACAGAGCCCAATGCCGTAATTATATTAGACCCTAATGGCTTTTATACACTTAATGAATATGAAGGCAACGGCTTAATAACAAGTAAAATTGATTATACCTATAATCCTCAGGATGATCCGAATCAATATGAGACTCAATATGTTCACAATGATCATGCGGAAACCACCCGGATCATCTATCCCGCGGGCAACTGCGTGGATTATGAATACGATGATTCCGGCAATCTGCTGGGTGTCCTGTATAAATCAGATCCCGACACGGATGATCCCAATCTTTACACTCAGTTTACCTATAGCGACTATTTCAATCAGATTAAGACCATAACCGATCCCAAGGAAAATGTATATACATTCACCTATGACTATGATGACCCCTGTGACACGGACCCCAATGGCCTTCTAACCAAGGTCACTTTTCCTCAGGTCACCACAGAAAATGGCCAGGAAAATCCGGAAATTGAGTTTACCTACAACGTCTACGGCCAAATGGAGACGATAACCGCACCGGATGGTATCGTGACTAAGTATGTTTACTGCGATACCTCCAATGATCCCAACTATGGGCGTGTCATTGAGATCATCTCCGATTACAGCACAACGGATCCCTGTGCCCTGAATATCTCTACTTATCTGAAAAATGATAAGTTGGGCAATATCATTGAAATCGAGGATCCCGAAGGCAATATCACACAATTCGAGTACGATGACTACAACAAACTCACAAAGGTCACCGATGCGCTGGACAATATTACCAAGCTTACCTATAATCCCAACTTGCTGCTTACCGAGATCGAGCGGGAAATCGGCGGCTCATCAGACCCCAACCAAATCGTCAGCTACACCTATAACATCCTCGATAAGGTCCGTACCATTACCGATCCGCTGGGCAAGGTAACCACCATCGGCTATGATGAAAATTACAACAAAGCCTCTCTCATGGACCCGGAAGGCCAGCAGGCCAATCCGCAGTACCAAACCTCCTATGCGCATGATGAAAGGGACCAACTTACATCCGTCACCAATGCGAACGATCACGAAACTATCTACGCCTATAACCTAAACGGCGATCTTGATTCCGCGACCGACCCCAACGGAAATACGACGTACTATGACTACGATGATTTCGACCGCCTGATCTGTATCACCTATCCCAATGACTCTAACGAGGTATTCTACTATGACGATAATTCCAATCTCACCAGCTTTGAGAACCGAAACGGCGATACGATCAGCTATCAGTATGACGCTCTTAATCGGCTGATTCAGAAGAACTGGCCGGGCAATACCCGACAGATCAATTACTATTACGACATTTCAGGTCGCCTTACGGATGTAAATGATGTCCAGAGCGGTGTTCTGTTCGAGACTAACTATTACTATGACCGCCTCGGCAGGCTTGAGGCCGTCGTCGATCCATGGGGCCATCAGGTCGATTACGATTATGATGACGTTGGCAGAAGGACCAAACTGGTTTATCCAAATGACGATTACATCACTTACGGCTACGACGAATTGTCCCGCCTGATCTGGATCAAAGATGACAGCGACGCCAACATCGTCGAATACGATTACGATGAGCTGTCCCGTCGGACGGAGATGCGCTACGCAAACGGATCTGTAACCAAGTACGAGTATGACCTCAAAAACCAGATAGAAGCGATCAAGATTGACGTCAATGGCGATCAGGTTTACGATGCCAACGATCTTGTTTATGAATACACGTACGACGATGTCGGCAATAGGGAAACTCTTACGATTGATTCCACCAATCTGCATGAGTACACCTACGATGACATTTACCAGCTTCTCGTGGCGGATTACCCCGTAAACTTCGATTTTGATGATACCACCTACGAATATGACGATGTATTTAATCGCAAGAAGGTGACCGAGGGCACTACGGACACGAATTACAGCCTCAATCAGTCCGGTTTGAACCAGTACGGCACGGTCGGTTCCGACAGTCTTTCTTATGACAACAACGGCAATCTCAGCCAGAACGGCTCGTTTAAGTATTATTACGATTGTGAAAACCACCTGATCGATGTAAATGACCTAAGTAATGCAAATAAAGAGACTTACACCTATGATTACGCTGGGCGAAGGATTGAGAGATATTATAGCTACCTTGGGAATCCTGCGGGAAGAGTCTATCTGCGGCATGTTTATGACGGTCCTCACGTCATCGAAACACGCATATATGACAGCAGTGAGACCTATTTTGGTATGATCCGCTTTATTTACGGGCCGGGTATGGATCAGCCCGTATGTATGCTGCGTTTTAATTCTCAGGGAACACTGTTTGACACTTGTTATTACCACCAGGATGCTTCATATTCAGTGATTGGCCTAAGTTCGGATGCGGGTGCGATTGTCCAGAAGTACAAATACGACGTATACGGGAATATGAAGATTTACTCTGCTGACGATCAGCTTCTGCCCGATTCGGCCTATTATGCAACTTGGAATCCGTATTTCTTTACGGGTCGTCGGCTGGACCATGAAACAGGGCTTTACTATTA
Organism: uncultured Pirellulales bacterium; assembly: GCA_964454745.1. Taxonomy (GTDB): domain Bacteria; phylum Planctomycetota; class Phycisphaerae; order Sedimentisphaerales; family Anaerohalosphaeraceae; genus CAYVUI01. The sequence goes on from CAYVUI010000123.1 coordinate 9,470, forward strand.
CCGTGCGAGGATGTATAATCCCGAGACAGGCCGGTTCTTACAGCCCGACCCAGTTGGTTATGCAGATTGTATAAATATTTATACATATTGTTATAATAACCCCATCAATTATATAGACCCGTTAGGTTTGGGCTTTTGGTCTTGGGCCAAAAATGTGGGTGTTGGAGCGTTATCAGGTGCAGCAACAGGAGCTGTCGCAGGTCTAATTTGTGGTGGGCCTCCGGCAATGGCAGCTGGAGCAATGGCAGGTGCAATAGCGGGCGGTATTAGCGCTGGAGTAAATGATTTAGCAAATCAAGCTGCAGGCGATGGTCATTTAAGCACAAAAGAAGCAGCAGCATCTGGAGGATTGGCAGGTGCTACAGGAGGTGCGGGAGCAGTAGGGGGAGCTGCCGCAGGGGCAGTAGCAGGAGCGGTGACAGGTGGGGCGTCAGCAGCGATAGAATCAGGCGGAGATATTGGAGCGACAGCTGCTGGAGCTGCTGCCGGAGCTGGTTTTGGTGCAGCTGGTGGGTATATAGGGGGAGCAGGTGGAGCTGCAGCTCAAGCTACAGGTGCGGCAGCTTCTGCTGCTGCTGAAACGACTGGAAAGGCGATCGGTCAAGCAGGAAAAACGTTTGGCTCTAAATGTCCTAAATAATTAATAAGGATTCTAAAAAATGAAAGATATTTCTTATCTTTATAAAAGTAAAATTTACTTATGGCTTTGGGCGATACTCGGATGTGTGGGGGTGTTAACCAGTATTTATTCTTTTGTCGAGATTTATCGTATAGAAAGTTTTTCAAAGGAGTTTATTGATAATGTTGTTGCTTTGATAGCAGGCTGTACATTGTTTTCTTTCTCATTGCCCATCGTTTTTATACTTACCTATACGAATTACAAAGATGTGATTGAAACGAATAATGAGGAATCTGAGAAGAAAGACAAATCAATGACATAAGTATTGCTTGCTATACTGTTACTGTCTGTTTTTTTAACTTCTGCGGTCTGGAATCCGTATTTCTTCACCGGCCGTCGGCTGGACCACGAAACAGGGCTTTACTATTACCGTGCGAGGATGTATAATCCGGACACTGGCCGGTTCTTACAGCCCGACCCGATCGGATACTACGATTCCATGAACCTGCAAATCAGTGCAATCCTTAAATATCACAGTTCTCCTGTTACAATATGACAGATTTCATGGACTCCTTGGAGGCAAAAGCAGAGAAAATTATCCTGGGGTTTGATCCTCGGGATTGGGATAATTCTATTCCCGCAGTCGTCAAACGGGAAATTGCCCTGACCTTGGATCAGATCAGGCGACTACGGGATTTTCACAAAAATCAGCTTTCCAATCTTTCCTATAGTGAATGTCAGATCGGAACCGAATTGATACAGATGCAGGACCGGCTACCCAAGTACTCCTCTCTTAAATATCCTGAAAATGAAAAGTTTCAACGGCAATTACTTGGTCTCAAAACCGACCGAAGAAGACAGGAACTTTTCTTTGAAGATAAACTCCAGAACCTGCAAAGAACACTTCTTGGACTGATTCATAAATACGAACAAGTCCATACTTTTGATGATAAATCTCGACAAAATTCTGCAAAAACTCGAACCCATCGTTCCCGAAGAGGTTAAACAATGGCGTAAGATCAGGGAAATGGGCTCCAAAGAACTCATTGAATTAGTGGAAAAACGGATTATTTCAACGGCATATCAGGTATTTGGGGATTACCAGAGCAAAATCCTGTTATCCCTTCCATCGGCCCAAAAGGCCAGAGGACCCATCAACCTGGGGACGATTCTGTATGATCAGGAAAAGTGGCCGCTGGGGATCACAACCTCTGAGTTTACGCAAAATATGGCGATTCTGGGCCGATCAGGAGCAGGGAAAACAAACGTAACCTTTCACATCGTCCGACAACTCATTGATAGGAGAATCCCCTTTGTTTTCATGGACTGGAAACGAACGGTTCGGCATCTCATCCCACAATTGGGCCACAAAATCAATGTCTATACACCTGGCAGATCGATCTCCAAATTCCCATTTAATCCATTTCTTGTTCCTCCCGGCATTGAAGCCAATATATACATCAACCAATTGGTTGATATTCTAAGCCATGCCTTTACCCTTGGGGATGGAGCACGAAGTATCCTGCGAAAAGCCATTAATACCCTATACCAAAAGGGAAATTCCTGCCCATTGGTCAGTGATATTATTCGTGAAATTGAAAACGTTCCGGATACCGGTCGCAGGGGAAGTTGGAAAATTTCAGCCCTTCGAGCCATGGAAAGCCTGGATTTTGCTGACATTTCCTCAAAAAATCGAATTTCTCAGCAGCAACTTGCTGAAAAATTACTGCATGGGAATACCGTCATTGAACTGGATGCACTGGCCCATGAAGGCAAAAAATTCCTGATCCCGATTCTTTGTCTCTGGTTATATTATGTCAGATTGCAGTCTGCGGATCGTGAGAAGCTCAGATTGGTGATTTTTATCGAAGAAGCCCATCATGTCCTCTATAAACGACCTCATGCCTCTAATGAGACGGTCCTGGAAATGCTTTTCCGTCAATGCCGGGAATTAGGGATTGGAATTGTGGTAATCGACCAGCAGCCTCATTTGCTCTCTTCGGCGGCTTTGGGGAATACTTATACCAGCGTCTTTCTAAATCAGAAAGATCCAGCTGATATTCAGAAAGCTGCGGGAATCTGTTTGATGGATCCTGATGATAAGAAATATTTCAGTATGCTGCCGGTAGGCCAGGGCATTGTGAAACTTCAGGACAGGTGGACACAGCCTATTCATGTTCAATTTCCATGGGTTAATGTCAATAAAGGTTCTGTCACAGATGCTATGCTGGCCAGGTATTCCGCTGTTCAAAAGACAGATTCAGGCCGGAAAATGTCTAAACTGCCTGGATTTAAACAGGTTCCACGGTTTCCATTGTATGATATACCTCTAAATGACTGGGCATTTCAGTTGATTGAAGACGTATTAGCCCATCCGGATGATGGTGTTAAAATAAGGTATAAACGGCTTGGTTTGGGTGCAGGAACCGGCAACAGGGCAAAAGAACTGCTGTTAGAGCAGGGGTGGCTGGAGAGCCAGGTTGTTGACATCGGCAGGACACGGAAGGTTTTGCTGAGTTTGACACCAAAAGCCAGAGAAATCCTAGGATTCCACGCCACAAGGCCTGAATACGGCTCAATAATCCATGAATACTGGAAACGATATTATGGGCAGCGATTTCAGGAGCAAGGGTATAGGGTGGAATATGAGGTTCCACGCAAATCATCCGGAAGGACGGATATCGTGGCAACCAAAGGTGGCAAGAAAACCGCTGTTGAAATTGAAACGGGCAAATCAGATTTCGTAAAGAATGTGAAGCAGGATTTACTGGCCGGTTTTGATCAAATAAGGGTTGTGGCTACGGACAAAAAGGCTCTTGAAAAGTTGGAGAAGGGACTTGCCAAAGAAGGTTTGTTGGGAGTAGGGAGGATTGAAGTTGTACTGCAAGATAAATGGTAAACAAAATTATAAGCCTAAGATATCAAACATAAAAAAGAATATTGGGCCTTTATTCACAATGATTATGATATTGTAATCAGCTACTTAGTCGTCCCTGAAAAAACCGTTTTATGCTGCATGTATTTTGTGTCGGCTCTGT
>CAYVUI010000124.1:0-12810 GCA_964454745.1 uncultured Pirellulales bacterium
GTTGCCTATTTTAACAAATTAGGTTGCTTATGGAATTTCTGTGAACGGTTACAAATAAATTAATTAAAGGAATCATTTAATTTAATATTTCTTTATGGCTACCATTTAATTTAACTCGTGGAGGTGGGGCTGTGGAATTAACTATCCGAAGTTTTCTTTGACAAAGAGACAAACGTATTAGTTGTCCGTTTGTCTACAATACAAGCTTTTTCTAAATAAACACATTTTATTGTCGTTTTAACAGAAACTCTTTTTTCAATGATTTTTCAGGCCGAAATGTCTCTATTCCTGGCTCCATTTTACATGCTAATTACCAGCACTATAATGTGCATAATCTGTGTTTTCATAAATATAATAATTTATGTCTTCTATTAACACAGGATATATTCATGAGTTATAGGAAATTAACAACGACAGGCTGGAGGATGACTATCCCCCCGCCAGAAAAAGCTATCCTACCATCGGATTAGCTGTCCGAAGGTGCCTGATTATTTTCTTGTTCCAGTTTTTCTTCAATCAAGCCGTACTGTTGCATTTCACCGTAAACTTCTAGTATTTCTCGGTTTAACTGTGTAATGTATTCGTTAGCTACCTGAGAGAACAAATCTTCACCAACCTCTACCAATTCGATCTGAAACTCTCCATCCTTGATTCGAGCGATTAATTTGTTGAACGCACTTTTAACCTCAGTGGGTTTGTCCTCGGACATTGGTATTCTGATTGTATTTTCTTTGTCAATAATATTGATGAAATATTTCTTATCAACCTGCACGACAGTCGCTTTAATTGTTTCCATAGATTTTTCCTCGCTCACCAAATGCTTCTTGTCCACCTTCAAGGGTCCTCATGCTGACTTTCTTCCAATCACGCTGATCGCCCACATCGTCTGGATTCACCAGATTGTTCGAGAAAGGGTTTCCAATATAAGTGCTATATCCCCCTTGGCCGTGACATCGGTAAATTGAGTTGTAAGGAAGGGTTCGCACAGCAATATTCGCATCGTGCGTCGCAATAAATACTTTTTGCCTGCTCTAGCACGTTCTTTAATCAGCGGCACAATCACATCGCTAATGTATTCGTTACCCAGACTCCTCTCTGGTTCGTCTAGAATGTATACATCTTTGTCTGTCCCAAGTTCTTTCTGTAACATGACCATCGAAGCCTCGCCACTCGATGGCGAATACTGAACTCCGTCTAACGCAAAATACCTCTTAAAAAGCAACAGTTCGTAGACGGTCTTGATGTTTTCCACATCTTCGATTTCATTGAGTTCGGAAATGTGTTGAAACAAATCGTCAGTGTAAACATGTATCAGGATGTTCCGAACAGAATTGACAAACTTCTTTTGCGTTCCCTTCTTTGTTCCGTTTAGACTCGACAGCGAACCGTCTGTAACATTCCCAGTTTGGAATTTGAATTCTGTTTGGAACTCTAACCTCCCCTTACTCAATCCAAGGTTTCCAACGGGTTCTTTGAACATCGGGATCTTTGTATCAATGTTCTTCACGATCTCGGCGGCGTCAATCTCAATCTTGATGCGATTCATTGCGTAGTCGCGAAAACCTGTTGTAGTAGGTTTCGCTGGCAATCCCGTCTTACGCTCTACCTCTCTTCGGAATACTGTGATTGCTGAGTTCAAGAAGCAAATCTCTTTCCATCCAGAAAAGCTGGCCCATTCGCGTCTGGTCAGCCTCTCAAGCAACTCTGATAGGATTTGTATAACCTGATTATGCTCATCGTGGGTAAGCTCCTTCTTCACAGTAGGATTATCGTCCAGAAATTCCAGGAATTCTGCTGTATTTTCTACTGCCTCCTTAACATCGTTAAACTCACGTTTAGTTCCACTTTCTTCCTCGGGTTCGATATCTTTAAGTAGAATCTTCTTAGCGTTCCTATTTGTGCTTTTTGCAGCAAAGTAAGCTATATACTTGCTGAGATTCGTAACGTCAATCTCGACAGCAGTACGCAGAGTTTCGATCTCATTGGTACAATAATTCATCTCGTAGTTATTCAAGTTGATTGTTAGATCTTTGCCTTTTGTGTCGAAAATCTCATCTAGTCGATCACTTGCTGGCACATAGACTTTCGCATCGACTCCGTTCTCAGTATAATGCTTGGCAATGGCCCCCAGAATACAGGATTTGCCCGTTCCCTTCGGTCCAAATATGACATTGATGTCGTTGAATGCTCTGACTTTAATTGAGCTATCGTCAAATGGAGACAGAATGAGATCCTCGGAAGTCTTTCTGTTAAGGACGGTATTGATCGTTGTCGGATCTTTTTCCAGTAGCAGGCAGAAGTGCTCAAAGCTATCCACGGGAAGCCGAAGATCTGGGAGTTCACGGGAAAGCTCTTCATATTGCGCCCAATCGTGAACATCAGAACCATAAATCGAAGCGTGTCCGTGTGAAATATAGATTCCTGCTGAGATTGAGTTGGTGACTTCTTTGATCACACGGCTTGGGTTCTTCGTTCCTGCTATAAGTTTTTCGAGGATATCGTCCGATAGGTTGGGTTTCTTTTGCTTATAGTGGGCGACATAGACTGGCTTAAAATTATCGAAGTTCTTCAGGATCTCGTCTATTGTCGCTGTGAAACTGTCCGGATTTGACCCTGCTGTGAACTCATCTACTGTATCAGAAAAATCTTTTGCCTGTGTCGGCGAAACAATCACAAGTAAATGCCCCCTTAATCCTGCCTCATAAATATCAAGCTCTATCCCAGGCCAGACTTGTACTTCTTCGCTCAAGCGGGTTTGAATCGCCATGTACTGGTCCAAGTCGAAAACATTGTGATTAGTAATTGCAATGATCCTAACTTCCGTAGACAGAACCGCTTCACAGAAATCCTCTGGAGATATCTCTCTTGCAGGGGCATCGCCCGACTTACACTTTCTGGTATGTGTATGAATATCAATTTTCATTTTTGTAAGAATCCTATAAAAAAGCGAAGGAAATTAGATTATCAACCGTCCGATAGTGCTTGATCCTCAGCCACAGCCTCTAAAGATAATGGTTCAATATCAGGAAGAACCTTCTGTGATCCCACTAAGCCTTCAATGGTAGCATAAATATCTGTTACGTTTCCCATTACTTTTTGAATCTGTGTTTCTCTTTTTTTCCAAATTCTTTGTATGGAACGCTTCTCAGAGTCCAAATCTTCTTGCATCTGTTTATAAGCACTCACAACTGCTTTTATATGCATCGCAAATTCCTGGCTCGTTATATAATTATATATCACATCCTTGAGGGAATCCTGGTTCGCCTGGATTATCTCGGACCTTTTAAGATTCACGAGACTCTGTCGAAGTGCCATGGCTAATCCAACAACAGATTTGTAATCGGTCACCCAGACATCTTGGTATATACCAAATGAATCAATTTCTGAAGGAAGGGCTATGGACATTATTACTGCAATATTAGCCTTAGCCTCTCGTTGATCATTCTTAAGCTTTTCAATCCAAACCTTCTGAAATTCCTTTGTGTTTTTGGACTCCCAGAGAATCGAGCCGCATTCTTTACCAGAGGAATTACGAACGATTTGTAAAACATCTGCTCCCCTGGCACCTTTCTTTATCTCTTCAAATTTATCAAATGGAAACGCCTGCTGCAGTACTTCTTGAAGCTGTTCTTCCAAAGCCTCCCCTTGTCTTTCCTGAGAGCCTGTTTCTGCTTTACGTTTCAGGTCCTCAATTTGGCCCTGCATCGCTTTGATCAAGTCATCTTTTTCACGCATTTTAAGCATATTCTCTTCAGATGCCTTCTTAACAGCATCTTCCAATATTTTCTTTCTCTCCTCATTAAGTTTACGCTCAACTTCGAGTTCCAACTGCTCGCTTTTCTCCTCAAGCAGCCTCTGTTTCTTGAGTAATTCTAATTCGTTCTTGGTCGCTTCAGATATCTTCTTGTTCTTCTCTTCAAGCTCTTCTTGTAAAGCTTTAGTCTGTTCAGCCTGTTCCGCAAGAACCTTTTTACGTTCAAGTTCAGTGATAGCCTTACGCTCAGTTTTTAGCTGTTCGGCAACCTGTTTATCAATACCCTGCTCTTTAACCTCAAGTTCTTTAGCTTTCTGCTTTAGATTCTCTTTTTCCTTATCGAGCTCTTTAGCCTTCTCTACTGCTTCGGCTTCATACCTTGACTTAATACTCTGTTCTATTTGGCCGGTCAAAGCTTCTGTTAAAGGAATCTGTGTTCCGCAATTTGGACATTTAATTGTTTGTTCCGACATATATAGTCCTTTGCTAAAATTAGTTGTTAAGTTAATTATGGGTTGCTACACAATCCCTTAACATCTGAATACAACAGCTTCAGGTGATCATCGGACATATCCAATATTGGCTCATACATAAACGAATTCAGATGAATGCTTTCAGGTGTCATGAGGATTACCCTCTGAATGGTTTCAATTTGGTTGATATCATTGCTGAATAATTCCTTGAATTTCGTGAAAAGTTTAGGTGTCTGGTTGGATTCGATATTGGCTAAGAATTCGGAATCATTGATTTTTTCGACCATAAACTTTTCTGCGGCAATTCGAATCGCGATGGACAAAACAACCTTATTCTCGAAGTTGATGCCACCCCCAGAATTAAGACAGTTGTCCGCCTCTAGGAAAATGATATCCATAACCGGCAATGCACCATTGTCTGATGTTTCAATACCTCCAAAGGCAGATGTAAAGATTTTGTCGAGATCACCTTGAGTAATGCCAGCAGAATCACTTTTCCAGTGCAAAAGGGATGTGAGTTTAATGAAATCTGGATCATCCTTGCCCTTGGTATATTCAATGATATTACGAATAAATGGGATCGAGGCAATCTTTTTCTTTGAGTCTGTGAAAAAGTTTGGTTTCCAGTCATTCACAAAAACATTTTTGATCCCTGCTGCCCGCTCCAATTTTATACCAATATTATTTTTCAGAACCATAAGGCAATGCGAATAACTGACGAACCTGCTGTTTATTGTACGAAAGAAATCGAAGTTGTGCGTCATAATGATCTGTTTAAAGTGCTGTTCTTCCGATATATCTTTCAAGTATTGAATGATGGCATACTTATTCTTATAGTCGAAAGAATCAGCAAGGTCATCGACAACAAATACAGTTTCTTGTTTCGCCTTTTTTCGAACTTCAACCTCAAAAATAATGTTAAGAATATAAAGCGCCTTCTTCTCGCCTGTGCTTAGAACCTTCATTAATTCGTTTCTCTCTATTTGTGCAGTCTCGGCCCCATCTTCAAAAGTAAATCCGAGACTAAGCATAGGCTCTTGTCCCAAAATAACAGAAACCCTATTTTTGGCGGTTAGTTTAAATGGTACAAAAAAACGACGATTGAATATTTCAATCACCGACTCCCACTGCGTACGCTGTTTCCCGGCTTCCTCCTCTATTTCCTGCTTTCTCTTTTCAGCAGCTTGGTATTTCTTAATGAGATCATCATAGAGTTCAATTCGCACCTTGAAATAAGACTTCCAGATTTCTTCCTTAAAACTTTCGATATTCGATAGCTTCTCAAGAATCTCTTCATGTTCTGTTAAATAATCATAAAAGTTACGAACACTCGCATTTTTTTCCAGCAGCTTTCCAATCTTCGCAAATTTTTTCTTGAGTTCTTTATCGTTCGAGATTCCTTCTTTCTCCTTTGTAATCAGGTCCTCAAGTTGCTTCTGGCTGGTGATTTCTAGTTTTTCATCGGCATTCAAATTTACAGTATGCTTGGCATTGAAGAATCCATTGTCGGCAAGGTTCTTTGCAATAGTGGCAGCGTTGTAGTAGTTGAAAGTGCCTTTTTTAAAATATGTAGAGGCATCTAGTAGTTCATTATATTTCGTGATGTAGCTCTCAATCGCAGCCTTTACATCTTCAGTTCCAAGAAGTTGCAGTACCTTGTCGTCAAATATCAAGTCATACTTGATGTCAGCAAACGGAGCGTCTTTCTGGGCCAATACTTCGTCTTTGACGCGTATTAATGCGCGATAAAATTCGTTATCACTCCTGGTAAATGTGGAAGAAATCTCCTTTTCTAAGTCTTTCCTTGAAGCGGATTGCTCCTTCATGGCTTTCAAGAATATATCCTTAGATTTATCAATGTCTATGTGAAGCTTTTCATATTCTTTTCGTAGCTTACTATCTACGAGCAGAGTTGAGGTTTTCTCCGTATGGCCGAATTCTTCATCATAAGGAAGAATAACCAGAACGCTTTCCTTGGGCAATTCAACACCACTCTCATCGATGATTTCCCTACTGCAGGCCCTGTTTGGAAATATTCTATCCTTAGAGGCGACCCCGTCAGCTACATCTTTAAATGTTTGCGCCAAAGAAGACTTCATCGAGCCATTGGGAGCATAGATGGCATAAGCCTGATGATCGGAGAAATCGAACTTTTCCTTGAGCTTCTTTATTCCATAACAATTCTGTAGATCGATAGCAATTTTTTGCATTTTATTCCTTTTTGTGTAAGACTTTCATCCAAATATAAATATCAACAGGATCCTTTTCTTGCTTATGATTATTCAACCAAGGCTTTTAACAAAGCTTCTCTTGCATCAGAATAAAACTGTATATTGACCTTTGTTGCCATATCATCGGATAAATCAACTAACTGTTTACGAGATGACACTGGCATTAACAGCATCTCAGCACCTTTTTCTATTGCTATTTCAGCTATCGATACAGCATTGTGTACAGAATCTACAGAGCCTCCGAGATTCAGCCCCCCAACAATTACCAAGCCGCCTTTTATAGACTTTTCTAGCAAGGCGCTGCAGAGAGCCATCAGAATGGGTAGCCCGATAGAAGATCCATTCTTGGCAACATCAAATGATCTTAGCTGAACAGAAAACTCATGAGACCTTGGATCTCTATCACCAACTAAATATTTAGCCTGTGAGTATAGGTTCTGTTCGGCATACCGTACACTTTCTGAAAACGGTTGAGGGGCTGGGCGGTTTAATATCTTCACACCAGATCCCGGCCCCACATTCACCTCAATACGATATAATCCCGAATTGTCATCACCTGTTCCAGGATTAATGGCCCACACCTGGCCGGGAGATAGGGGGTCCGATCCGATACTGTTTTCACTTTTCAATTCAGGGGTAACAACAAATTTCTCAACGCCCTCTGTTCCAATCTGATAACTGAAATGTGTATTTCTAAATTCAGCAGAGCCAATCCTTTTTTGTTGCTCTTTAACTCTTCTTCGACATTCTAAAGCCAAGCGTATGGCCCACTCAATATCTTCATCCGGGATCTCAGCTTCTGGGTCAGGATGGATGAGTTTTAACAAACCGCTGATTGTCTTGTGCACCGCTGTGGTATCACGGCCACTAAGTGCACCTCCCCAGAAAACCCGGCCTTGCAAAATATTTACTTTTGAAGAATCCCTTAGGCGTGCCCAACATTCAGAGATAAAATCGCTAACCAGCCCAAAATTATCTGTCAGAAGGTCTTTAGAAATCTTTGGGAAATCCCAGCCTGGAATATATGAATGCAATCTGTCCATAAAAGCAGTATCATCTCTCATTTCCGGAGGCAGTGGCCCAAATAAATGCCCAATTCGCTGCTGGTGCTCCACGTCAACCTCAAAATTTCCTACCATAACAATTGAACCGTCAGCCCTGATTGATTCTTTGCCTCGGCTGAACTCTCCGGATTCCATATATCCCTTCATGATGTTTACGCCATCTTTTTGGTCAAAAGAAACCCCTGAGACCTCGTCAAAACAAACCACGTCATACTGGCAGACCAAACCACGCTGGCCATTGGAATTATTGACAAACATTTTGGCAACAGTCGCTTTGCCACCAGATATAAGGTGAGCATAGGGGGAGACTTGCTGGAATAAATGACTCTTGCCCGTTCCACGAGGACCAAGTTCGACCATATTATAATTACGTTCAACAAAAGGAACCATTCTCAATAAAGCAACATCCAAAGAGCGATCTGTCATCTTTTCAGGCTCTAATCCGATACTCCTTATCAAAAAATGTTTCCATTCTTCTGTGGTAAACATCTGACGTCCTTGTATCAACGCCTGAAGGGCATCTCTTGTAGAAAGCTGAATGGGTCGGATTGACTCGATACCAAATGGACGGCCATTCTTCTCCTGGGCGATACCTGCATCGTAAGACATTTCTATTTCGGCATAGAAACCCCCAGTCAGCATACGTTGGTTGTCATTGACAATTTCAGCACTTATACGAATATCATTCAATCGCAGGCTTGGTAGTGTTGCTAAATAAGAATCTGTTTTGGCATCAAGCCTGGTAGTGATAATGTCAATTATTTTAACAGTACCTTCTTCTCTGGCACGTGCTTTAAAAAGCTCTTCCTCACCGGCCCTGACAGTACGATTCTTAAGCTGCTTTCGGACTATTTCGAGCCCTTCTTCGATTTCTTTTTGATCAGTGGTGGCACAATATCTTCCAAGTAGAAATTCACCAACATAAGTCGGCACCGGATATTGCCCCTTGAACAGTCTTACCAGGTCTTTCCTTACAATAAAACCTTCAAATGCTTTTGCCGATAAGTCATCAATTCGATCTGGTCCCATCTTTTGGTCTCCTATGATCCTATTTCTACAGGCAGTTTAGTCAAAACCTGTCCTTGTTCATTGAACACTACAATTGTTGCCGATTCGCCTATCTTTTCATCATCCTCAACAAGCAATGATACACTTCCATCCTCTGAAATTTTTCCTGGTTTTGTAAGTGAACTGGACGCATCTGCAGGGCGAGTTCTAATATCAGCGTGGCAGCCTTGATAAGAGCCAGAAAGCTCGATACGGCAACGCAACCCAATCCATTTATAGTTATTTATCTTAACATCGACACCGGATTGTGATAAAGTCACGGTCAATACGGGCGTAACGCATTCCTGCAAACTCAGCCCTCCATGGCTATATTCAGAACCGGCAAAGAATACACCTATCCCATGAGGAAAAGCGATTTGACTACTTTTATCATAATGCCAGGGCTGTGTCGGGAAATCGACAGCAATATTCTCCTTCAAAGTTGCACATCTGCCCCAACGAGAGGTCGCAAGGTAATGAGGTAAATCGGCCTTTGACAAACCGGTGGGCATCAGCAGCCAGCCATGATCGGTAACGACTATGACTTTTTGATAACCGGCCTTTAGAAGGCCCAATATTCTATTTACCAGAGATTTGATTTCGGTCTTGGCATGATGAGCCAAAGCTTTTCCATGTTTGTGACCATAACTGTCGATCTCACCATGTTCCGTCCAAGCCTTTTTGGAAGTCTCACCGGTTTCTTGTCCTTCAAGAACCTGGTATCCCTTTTCTTTCAGCATCTTTCTGAAGGTATCAGTTGTCAACTTTTTCGAGCTTTCTCTTACAGTTGGCATAAATTCATCTGCATCCGATGACCCCGTTAATAACTCCGCAATCGGCGAAACGGCAGGCTTAGCCGTCGCTGTGACAGTAGGTATGGCAGCAATCCTTGATGACATCTCTACATCAAGTTGATTCTCTTTAAGTTCCTGACACACTTGCTGGCCAAGATCATAACGCAGACCATCTGCAAAAAGTATGCATTCACCTTCTCCTGCTTCTACCTGTTTTTGTTCGGAAAGGCTGGCTAAATCTTTCTTGTCTAAGAGTTGCTGAAACCGTTCCACAGATTCAACCAAATAAGGTTTATATACGGCAGAGATCGCACATGAAACCGCTCCAATGTCACGAGGTTCTGCCTCATTACAACAGGCGAGTGCATTTAGTACTGCCGCATCGGCCTTATAACCACCGTCTTTATAAGATTTTATCATTCCTTCAAGAGAATTTGACGGCATCGGCTTGGAAGTGACCAATACCAACTCATTCAAATGTTTCAAAGCAAAGGCAAGTGGTGTCTGGCCCAACTTGGCCCATACCCAATCGCGACGCTTGCCGTGAGTTGATTCAAGCAGAATAATCTTCTTGGAAGCTTCGCCAGGATTTAACTGGGTAAATTCTAATAGCTCATTTCTAAGCTTATCTTCTTCTTGACTATTGTCTTGGGGCCATGAGGATTTTTCAGCAAATAGTTCCCCAGGCCTTGCTTTCTTTAAAAGTTCCGGCAGGTTTGGATAATTCTGTGGTGCCTCTGCAAATCTTTCCCAAACATTTTTCCAGCTATTCTCCCGGAGACCGAGTTTTTCTGCCGCCACAAGTTCACCATCTTTTTCAGGATCGAATCCATAGCTGTCTTTGCAGGCGTTTTTAAAAGCTTTAAGACTTGCCTGGCTCCAACCCTGGTGTACCGCTTTTGGATCGTTCATCCAGGTCAAAAGTTCTCTTATCGGATCTGGCTGAATCAGAGCATAGAAGTCTTCCGCCTCCAGCCGTTTTCTCTTAAGCTCTGAGACTTGAATCTCGGCAAGCTTTACCAGTGCCTGTTGCATCGCCTCTTTAGCGTTATTGTCATGGGCAACATCTAATTCCAAGCCGCCGTCTTTGCTTTGCAAAAACGAAAGTATGGTCCAGTCTTTAGCATTCTTTTGAGTCCAGAAAACTCCGCGATACTGAAGCTCGACCACTGGCTTCAAATGTTCAGGACAATCTTCAACGGCTCTTAATTCCTGTCTGCTTACATCTGGCATGTAGATGATTGGGGTCGCTTCTTTCGGCCAGTTGGCCTTATCCAGTTTTCTGGCGATCATGCAGCGAATCCATATACCAGGGCCTTTTTTGATTTCCGGCTCATAATCGCCCATTGTTAGAAATTCCGGCAAAGCAACTCTTAGCTTATCTGCCAAAGAAAGCCACTGACAATCTTTGTCCGTCCATAGAATTGCGGCGGGTTTGGACTGATCGTTCTTATTATAATCAGCCGCTCGTTTAAGAGACTCTATGATGGCATCAAAGACTGTTCTTGAATCGACGCTCATTTACCTGCTCCCTCCTTAGCTACCTTTTCTCTTGCTTGTTGCTTTTCCTTTAAGCTCAAGTGAATATCATTTACACGCTCACCAGAAAACTTGCCATCATTCCAGAACCAAGGATATTGCTCTTTTTCCCGTTCAGGTTCTTTTCCACGGTCTTTTGTCCATTTGATATTGGTTTTTTTGCGTAAAATATCCGCTTCGAAGAAGGGGCGGATATTCATCCGCACGCCGTCATTGAGATCCGGCTCCCAGCCGATTGGCTGTTCATGGATTGGTTTCCAGCGGACGAAAATGTCATACGGAGCTTCACCTTTTAGGATCAGTTCCAGCTTCTTTTGTAAAATCAAGGCTGCCAGCATCTTTGTTTCGGCAGGGCCGGAACCGGCTTCAAAGTCTGCCTTTTGTTTATTGATCCAGTCACCAAGATAGCTATATGTGAGCGTTTCTAAGAGTTTTCTATTGAGCTTATGGTAATTGACCAGGGCAGCAAAACCGTCCCGCTCGCCATCCCAAATGTGCCAGATAAACGGGCGATTATGAAAAAGTTTGCAATGTTGAATAAAGAACTTATTTCGAAGCCAGTCGTCCAGTCCCTTTTTTCCGTCCACATCCGATAGCAGCTTGGTCTCTTTGGCGGGAGACCACTGGTCACCAAAAGCAGCTGCTAATACTGACCGGAGTCTATCCGCTGCGGGCTGCTCACCGCGAACTGCGGGGATACAGACGATGCCGTCTTCGTCAACTAACTTTTCTACTAATGGTTCTTTGGTTTGTTCGGGCCATGAATACCCTAACAGTCTTGCTGTAGCGACGTGAAGGCAATCTGAAGAATTTTTAGAAATCCCCTTAAACACCCATTGTGTTGGATCAATTGAGTCTGGTTCTGGCAAAGTAGCAGGGTATTGTTTTTTAGCTACCTCTTGCCATTTAGTTAAATCAAATGGAACATTGGCAATTGAGGCACGAGCTACACATACTTTTTTGTCAAGCATCCTTACTTCGGCCTGAAATTCTGATGAAGATAGATATGACCAGAGTGCAGGTAAATTAGATGGCTCTTTGGGCACGGCAACAAAAACACTATGAATGAAGATTTCTCCAGTGTATATCGTTGCCCTCAAATCTCCCATCGCACTTATCGCAACTCCCTTTTTGCCCCAAACCTGATCGCCTTTAATCCACATTGTAGTGCTTTGATTACCGAGGCGTTCTTGGACAAATTCTATTAGTTTTCCTTTTCCTTTTTCCCAGAACATAATGTGCTCACGGCCACCATAAAGAGAAGTGGACTTAGATGAAGCTAACTGAAAAGACCAGCCGCCGGTAACCTGAGGTATCTCCCAAAAATTCCTGCCGAATTGTGGATAATCGCCTGTATGAAGCCCTTCAGATACAATGGCATGTTCTAAAAGCAAGTCATGCTCTTTGTACTCTCGCAAAAGTATTCTATGTTCTGGGTTAGATATTTGATTTAATTGGTTGAGTTCGAATGTTAAAGTATTGGTTAAGGAAAGACCTTTTTCGGTTGTTCCTTGGCTTTCTGTGACATCCAAACCCATAAATAGATTATCTCTGGCAGGTATTTTACTAGACAAGGCAACCAGTGCTACATTGACTACTTCCCCCCCAATTGTTTCAAATGCACCCGGACCAAGTCTAGCAATTATATCCCAAGAAGTAGTATTAAGTAGCTTGCGTCTTAATTTTTTATTTGTTGCTTGAAATAGCCAGTTTTGGGGTATTACAAGAGAAACTGTGCCCGCAGGCTCAGTGAAATCAAGACATCGTTCAAGAAAAGTAGTTGCTAGATCCGTCTTTGACTCTGGATATACATCACTGCTAAAATTCTTTAAACAGCTTGATTGTCGTCCCTTAACTAGACCTTAAACAAGCGAACTCGGTTTGTCTTTCAATGAATTCCGAGCTTGG
>CAYVUI010000125.1:0-12427 GCA_964454745.1 uncultured Pirellulales bacterium
GGTTAAAGATTTCGTTGTCGCAGGCGGGGGCATTTTCTGCGTAAACACTTGCAGGACCGCCAGATAGGATGATTCCCTTGACGCCGAGCTGTGCGAGTTTTTCGGCTGGGACGGTGGGCTGGTAGATCTGCGAGTAGCAGTTGTGTTCGCGTACGCGGCGGGCGATGAGCTGGCCGTATTGCGATCCGAAGTCGATAATGGCGATTACTTCGCGTTCCATGCTTTTCCTTTTCGTATCCTGATTTTCAGTATTAAAACCGGTATTATGACCGTAAAACGCGGTTCAAACAAGATGGAAATGTAAAAATAAGAGTGGATTAAGGGTGGATTGTGCATTTGTTATTCTTTGTTTTGGAACAATACAGCAGGGGGGGGCGTGGAATGTATTTGTGCAGGGAAGTTCATTTGTGACGGCTGTCACAAATAGTTACGGAGGTATGGAGACTACAAATGTGAAGATAGGGAGAATGAAAACAAACATTTAGAGCATTCTTCACCGAACCTTACGAATAAAATTTACACAAATGTTGATCCTATATTGCGACTTGCAATAGAAAAATTATCAGTTGGGAATTGGCTATAAAAAATTATTTTTGATTGATATGAGCTTATTGATAATTGTGGTTTTTTTCAAATATTCCTGGTGCCCAGTCTTCAAAATTCTTTCGGTAATTTGTCCAATACCAATTGTTCAAATGGTTCACAAACCACTGTGACAAATTAAACACCGCTTTCTATGTTTCGGGCAGCTTTTTATACCAAAAGATATACAGGCCTGCCATGGAGAAGATAAACAGGCCAAAAAATATGGCAAATTCAGTCCAGTTATGGATAATCAACTGCATTGGCCACATGAAAAGACTGATCAGCCAAAGGGCTCCAAATGGAAGTGTAATGAAGTTATTGACCATTTCCGTCTTCAGATCCGTTTGTTCCTGATCCGTCAGGACATGCCTGACTGGTCCCCAGAAACCGTAAGGCCGAACCTTTCGATAGTATTTTTCCAGTACTTCATGAGAGGCTGGGGGAAACAGAAAAACCGCCAGGACAGTTGCCGCAAGGTTGATACCCGTTATCACAAGAAACATCACGATTTCATTGTAAATCATTGGCCCGAACAGATCCGCAAGCCAGGGCATAAAGATCCGGTAAGCCACAGCCCCGATTGTACCTAAGAGCCAGGCGATTCCGAAAGCGGTGCCGCCAATTCTCCACCAATAATGTGTTAGCGTGCCCGAGATGATCCCTCCTACGCCAATGCCCATGACCAGCCAGGCCCAGATGTCATTGAGACTCTTGCTGTAGAGGCCGAATATCCAGCCCATCAGTACCAATAGGATGGAAAACACCCAACTGACAGCGACCAGTTCCCTGTTGGAGGCATCTTTGCGTAAATACCCTTGGTATATATCGCGGGTAATGAAGGCCGTACTGGAGTTTACGGTCGAATCGAAGGTGGACATGAAGGCCGAAAGCAATGTAATGATGATAACCCCCCGCATGCCGGCGGGCACCTGGAACAAGACCACCGAGGGAAGGATCCGCTCGGGATCGATGCTCCCCTCAAAACCGATGAGCTGGAGTTTCTGTATCCAGTTTACTCCAAGAATTTCCTGCAAGCCGGCCGTCAATTCAGCAGGATACAATTGGGGGGAGTATCCGATTTTCGCGAGTGTATTGGCCCAGCCGGTTTTTTCAATGTCCGGCAGGTGCGTTTTTATCAACTCCGCGGCCTGGACAATTTGCGAGGTATCCTGTCCGAAGAGTTCGTGAACCATATAAATGCCCAGGACCGCAAATCCCATCATCATCGGCCAGCGAAACATCATCAGATTGCCCCAGGTAAAGGTCAGCAGGCCGCAGTCCCGGTCGCTTCGGGCTCCGAAATACATCGGGGCGGCTCCCGCGGAGGTAGCAGAAAGAAGATTTCGGATCAGATAGAAAAACGCGAACATCAGCAGGTATTCATATTGTTTGAATTCGCCTCCTTCGGGCATGGAGGTTTTCCACTGAGGGTAAGAAGTCAACCATTCCGCATTGCCGGTAACCTGCTGCGCAATGGCTGATATTTCTTCGAGGCTGTCCACGCGCAAAATGGCCATGGTCGAAATTACGGCAACCACGATCAGGATAAATACGCACTGAAAAATATCGGTGTACACTACCCCGTAAAAGCCCGATATGACGGTATAAATCGTCGCGACGATAATCATGGTTAATTCACACTGCATCGGGGTAAAGGGGACAAAGGTTGAGATGAACAATCCAACCGCCTTGATGAACATTCCCAGCATCGCGACACTGGTAATAATAGTGGCAACTGCGGTGATAATTCGTATTAATTGTGTTCCAAAAGTGTCTCCAAATCGAAAGATCAGGTATTCCGCTCCGGTTACACACTGAGTGCGGCGGTACCATTTCCCCGACCAGAGCATGGGAATCAGCATTAACAGGCAAGCCCCTCCTCGAAACTCGATGTACAGACCGCGCGGACCGAGCATAAACAAAAACGCAATGATAATCATGCTTCCCGAGATGCTGAACCACCATGCCGTACCACTAAAAGCCAGGGCCCACCAGGGCAGGTTTCGTCCTGCGAGAAAATAATCCTCAACGCTGTCCGAGGCCCGTTTTCGAAGGTACAAACCAAGCCCGATCAGTGCCAGAAAATAAAAACTGATTAAGGTATAATCAAACGAATTCAGATATTCCATTTTTCAAATCCCGACCTGGATAAAAGACTTTCCAAAGAACCACCAAACCTTTTACTTTTTTGATCCTGCTTGCAGATACATCGGCCTGAAATGTTCCGGCGAAATCGCGATATAATCATCGCCAAGCCGGTCCATCACATCTACAAGGTCCGAAGGAAAATAGGACCAGCTTAGAGGGTGAACGAAAAGAAATGCCGGGCGCTGTTGGGGCGTATTTTTTCTAATTTCCTCGGCCAGCCATTGATTGTTCTTTGCATTTCTGCCGATATTATGCGCATCCCATCGAGTGACAACATGACTGACCAGGACATTGCGTTTTCCCAGCAAATAGTTATGGCCCATCTCAAGAACATTCTCATCCCGGCCCATTCCCACAATCAGGGTATCAACTGCACTTAAACCCTCGGCGAATTTCAAAGTGACAGGGTCTTGTTTGCTCCGATCAAACGGCAGCCAGGCATCCGTGTAAAGGCCCATTTGCCCGATCCGGGACAGTTTCAGATAATGGTCGGTAATGCTGAGATATTTTTCCCATTCGGCGCGGGGATTTTTCGTCTTCGAGAATAATCCCCTGTAAGGATGACAGTATCCGGTCCCGCTCATGGCGATATAGAAATGATCCTTAGCGGAGGCATTGTCATAGAACCACTCGAGAATGGCCGGGCAAAGTTCAAAAACGGGAACTCCAAGGGACCAGCCAATCGGCATCTTGCCCCGCGCGGGGTCCGCCCAGACTTTTTTCTGAACGCATTCCCAGTAAATCGGCGCATCGCCCGACTCCTGGACGGCGAAACACAGATAGACTTTGTCGGATTGCAGCCTCGGCATTGGGTTGTCCAGCCTCTTTTGATATCGTTGAACCATAGCCGGAATATCGACCTCGATTCCGCTGATCAGGCTAAGGTTCGTGCCCCAGTTGCTGCCTACTGTAATTTTGCCGTATTCGCCGGCCAGCCCCACACCGTGATATTCTGTCAGCCCGTCGTCAGTATGATCGGTTCCCAGCCAGCCAATAAGCGGGATATTTGCCGGGGACATGGAGAACAGCTTTTTGGCAAATGCCAGTTCGGTTTTATAATCTGAAGCTTTGCCGTCTTGTGCATTCTTGCCCGTTACCCAGAACTGGAAGACTTTATGGCGGATGAGATAGTCTCGCAAATGATGATCGGCAAACGTGGGGTGCTGACAGGAAAGAATATTATGATTCATTTTCGGCCAGAGGTTTTCAAGTGCCCACTCATAAGCCGAGATATTTTTTGACCACCGGTTTCGCAAATCCGTAATTTGTTTTTCTTTTGAAAAACGAGACGCATCGGCCGGGGAGACCACAATGCCTTTTTCCAGTGAACCGATCATCGTTGCAATATTGATCGTCGCAGGCAGGTTCGGGTCGTAGATGATGACTTTTTCGTAACAATGATTATACTTTTTCAAAAAGTCTTTAATGGGCAGCTCTTGATACGACTTGATATATTTTTTAGTCTTGAAGTAATCGAGCCAGAAAGTGACAGGGGTATTTTGACTTGCCTGATTCCAGATTTTAAAACACACCTTGCTTTGCCTGTCACTGTTTATGTGCCCCTGCAGTGTAATCATAGCCAGTTTCATGTCGCTCGATTCTTCAATTAAATCGACAACATCTACGTTATCGGCCGGGGGTGAACTCTCCGGAAAAAGACATTTCGCAGATTCTCCCGGTTTGCTGACTGCACCTACAAGAAATCCATGGTTGAACAATAAAAGCATAGCAAGAATTATCAGGAACATTTTCTTTGACATCATTTTCCTTTCGATCCAGAAATACTTATTTGTATATATGTCTTGTGAAAAGATATCGAAATACAGCCACTATTACTTTTTGACCATCCCAAGTGCCTTGCGAGTTTGGGCAGGATGGTGATGCATCCGTATCCGCCAGAGCAGTTCTTCAGGGGATACAACTTTGACATCATTGTCCAGTCGATCTATGCACCATTTAACGGGCGTAACACCTGCTTTTGTGCCGGGGGCCATGAATGTCGCGTTTTCAGCAGTCTCATGATTATCGGCAATCTTTTTAAAACCGCTCCAGGCGTGTACCATTGCCCAGTCCAGCATTGGCTTATCCTGAGTCGCATCAGCGGCCTCTTCGTTTATCAATCTTGCGATTCGGGCAGGTGTGCCCGCCCGAGGCGCATTAAAATTTGCCCAGATCACATATTTACAGGTTACAACCGGTATTTCGATGCCTTTTTTATTCTTCACCCAGAAAATTTCACCATCCCGCGCCTGGTAAGACGTTTCATACTGAATGGCAAACATGCCGGTCAGGTTGTCGATCTCTCGAGCAAAGATTTCATAGGCCTCAATGGCTTCCGGCGTTCCCGCATTCATCGGCAGGAACATGTAAGTTGTGCAGCCGGCTTCATTCATATAATAACTCACCCGCCGGGCATGTTCGGTCAGCACTCTATGTCGCTCTTTTTTCGAAAGGGCAAGGCCCAGTTTGTCGGGCATGAAATAGCCACCGGCATGCAGCACTAATGTGGTATTGTCGGGCTGGGTCTCCTGCAGGTAGTTATACGTCTCCGGGCAAACCTGCATCAGGCAGGCATAGGGCATCCCCCAGCCGAAAGCAAAGTCGCCGTGATGAGGATTCGCCCAGTAATAGTCCAGGTCGAATGCAAAATTTCCCATCAGCCACTGAACATTGTCCCCATCGCTCATAAAGAATGAGACCGCTTTCTTCTGCTCCCAGTCAATCTGATTCGGATTGAAGCTTTTAAATGGTTTGAAATCGTATGCTTCAGAGCCGGCTGAGAGCACCGGCAGGTTCATACACCAATTGGACGGCAGGAGATGATGGCCATAGAGCGAAAGCTGCTCGATAAATTCACCTTCGCCGGGTACATTCCAACCCATAATCGCCGACAGCGGTGTCAGCCACTGATACACGGAAGGTGTGGGTTCTTCCATTCCAAATAACACCATGCACTTATTGGCAATGGCAATATCTCGGTGATGGGGCATCTTTGGGTCTTGCGCGAGAGCTAAAGATGTATTGAGCTTGTCTTTGAATTTCCCAAAGGCCCATTTTTCGTCCTTTCCCCGGACATCAAGTAACTTCTTCAGGCCGAGCTTTTGGGCCCGTGCTTCGATTTCCTCTGAGATCATGACCGCCTGCAAAACCCCGGCTGCGACGGTTGCGGCATTTGCTGAATGATCGATGCCCGGCCGCAGCAGTGGAATTCCGCCTTTCGAACGGTCGAATGAATACAGGACATATCCCTTAATAATACCCTTTAGTTGGAAACGCTCCAGCAGTTCCCAGGGTCCGATCCGGCCCCTGTCTTCAAGATCAAGCCGCTGAACAGCTCCTTTATACCATAACTGGTAAGCTTCCTGATGACTGTCACCCGGTTCCAGCTCGACCCAGACCAGTTCATCGCATTGGTTTTGATTCACTGCTTGCGCTGCCAATCCGGCAACCGACTGAACCATCATGTGTTCCGGGCTTGATTTTCTCGAATCCGCGCTGGCTTCTTTTCCTGGCCCGGGCGCCATCATATTAATTGAGGTCCGGATGAGGGCTTTAGGCTTTTTTTGTGTGGGCCACCACCGATAATCAGAGGCCTGGGCGAATGAAGTTAATATTGTAAAATATATCAGCAGAAGAAAAGAGACTCTAGACATCATGCATATCCTTTCAATTGATTGTACCTTTTTATCAAACTCCGCAGCGGAAGAAAACGCACTCTTTATTGTGCCTGTTCATCCTGTCGTATTTTTTTCACTCCGTCAATCATTGCCAGGTATCCCTCGACGGGAATATAATTGGGAATGGAATTGCCCGAACCCAGGGCGAATCCATTGGCATTGGCTCGAAATCTTTTGCCGTGTTCATACACGGTCATTTCAATTTCTTCGGGGCTTTTCTGACAGAGCACGTCTACATCAATCCCGCCGAACAAGCCGATACGGTCCGAATAGAGCTCGATCCACTTATCAAACGGGGCGATCGAATCCTCATTGGAATGCTTGGCGTTAATCCCAAGGGCAATTACATCCTCCATGATCTCGAAAATACATCCGCAGGAATGCCAGAGAAAGGCGTGTCCGCTTTGACGGATCAGTCCGATGACCTGTTTGTACTGCGGGATGATGTGCTCACGAATGACAGCAGGCGAAGTTAGTGTCCCGCTTTTAAAGCCCAGGTCGTCCCCAAATCGACATACCGCGTACAGGTGCCCGTGCTTTTCCAAAAACCACTGCCAGACAGTATGCATCAGCTCACCGATTTTCTGGTATACATCGCGGAAAAGCTGTGGATCGTCAATCTGCATATAAGCCAGGTATTCCAGGCCCACCAAATCTTCGCTGATTTCAAAAACCCCGTTGGCAACGCCGCCTATGGCCTTCATTCCCTCCGGCAGATATTCTCCCAGGATACGGAACTTGATATCGGCATTGGAAATATATTTTTGAACGATTTCATCCCAGTCAATCGCCTCGAAATCTTTGCGGCTTTGAATCGGGCCCGGCTGCCTGCCGATAATGGATTCTCCCTGGGCGGGCAGGCAATAGATAATCGGAAACTCGAACGAAACCGTATCGTAGGTCATTTTCTTGAAGAAGGCACAATAATGCTTGAAAAAATGCCGCAATTCGTTCTCATCATTACTTAGTTCATATTGTGCAAATTCTTCTCCAAGCACCTTTTCCATGATTTCCGGACTGATGATATGCTCATACAACGGAATCCGCTGCGGCCTGCGATTGCATGCGGCATCGAGAAGATGTTGATAGTTCGGTTCAAATGCCATAACAAACTCCTGTTCGATTACGGATGAGGGATTAACTTCAAGGTTACGATTTTGTGCTTACAGACTTCAAGTTTGATGCCGCCTTCTTTGAGTTCAATCTCCTGCGAACCGCTTTCATCCAACGAAACCTGCTGGACCGACTGGATTGGGAAATGAAATTGAATCGCAGCAGGAACGGTTTCCTCCTGAGGGTTCCACAGCCGCAGAATCAGGCCCTGCCGGTCTTGGGACTGTTTCAGTGCAGAGAACATCAGTTTCCCTTCGGACTGGATATCCATGAAACTGTGTGAGGGGGGCAAATCGCCGTTTTGATGTGCTACCGACTGGATTGCCGGCACATCACATTTGTAAGTGTATGCTTTCTGGAGCATCTGTCCGCTTTTCCAGTTGCCCGTATGGGGACAAAGAGCGTATTCGTATTCAATTGTACCGAATGAATGGAGGCCGGTATACTTGTCAAACTCTTCCGGGGTCATATCCGTATTGGCGGTCATGTACGCCCGCTGGGTTCGCAGCAGCGTGATCGAAATCGTCCGTTCCCTGTCGTCTTTGATCTCGTATTCACGCAGGCCCCGATTCAGCACCGCCAGGCCCATCCGGTTGTCGCTGCTATCCACGAAATTCTGCATCGGCTGGAATTCGTAAAAACCCTCGAAGTTGTCGCCGTGTTGCGTCCAGTTGATATTCCGCTCCTCGACGGCAAAGGCACTTTCCACATGGGCAAGATTGGATTTGATATGGGTGGGGAAGTTCACCCGAAGCCTGTGGTCGCGGGCTTCATTGAATAGCGAGGTCTTGATTTTGAGATACTCGCAGTCTTTCTCCAGCGTCAGCCGCGTTGTGATCGGCACGACCCGGGTTTCACGCAGCCGGTCTTTGCCGTCCACGGTGGCCCCGGCGGGGATCACCATTTCAAGATCAATTTGATAAATTCCGCGCAGTATGTTGGATTCCAGCATGGTAATCCGGGCATTCGAGCCGATGGAGCTTTGCACGGAATTGCGCTGCGGGGCCATTGTCAGGTGTGCACTGCCGACCTCTCCATTGTCGGTAAAATAATGCTGATTGGGCATCAGGTGACCGGTCGGCTTATGCAGCAGGTCAAATGTCCCGTTGGGATTGATAGTGACCTTCAGATGATCATTTTCCATTACCCCGTTTTCACGGGCAATGAGCTTTCGATCGGGGCCGTGCTGCGGGTGGGGAACATACTGCGGCTGGCGCGGTCTTAGCGCGACGGTCGCATAACCCATCGCGGGTATCTTTGCCTTGACAAGCACCCGCCGGCGTACGGTATTCATTTTGATGCCCTTGGTATCCAGCTCCCGGTCCACGCCGATCTGAATATTGTCTTTGCTCAAAACTTCATATTCAATTTTCCGGCCCTGCGGGTCAACAAAATCAAAGTTCTCGATATCTGCGGCCTGTCCGCCGACACCGGAACAGGGATCGATCACGGCCCCATCCATCCCGTATCTGGGCAGGTCAATCACCAGCGGATGAACCTTTTCCACCGGCCAGGGCAGCGTATTAAAGAGGGTGACCAGGTGGTCATTATGATTAAAACGGTCCGCGGTGTTAATTCGTTTATAGATTTTTTCAATGCTTCGTACCGCCACTTCCCGTCCCACCGTATCGGCAACGGAAAAATTATACAGCATGTCTTCATGTGCCTGGTCCACCGCCGCACCGCAAATACTGTCATGGGCCTGGTTGAGAAGCAAATGCTTCCAGGCGCGGTGCAATATGGAGGTTGGGTATTCCTCTCCCAGAGCCCCGGCAAACGAGGCCAGCGGTTCGGCCTTGAAAATCAGGCCCGTTTCGGCCCTTTCGTTGAGGATTTTCAGCTTCACGCGGGAAGAATGCGTACAGCCCAGCAACCCGTTAAAGCCCGGTTCCACGCCGGGATATCGCAGCTCGCCGTGATGAACAGGCAGTTGCTCAGCGGGAGACTGTGAAATAATCGTGTCCATGTATTCATCCATCGAGCTTTGGCGGATTTGCACATCCTGTCGGACGGAATTGAGTGCCTCGATCATCTCGGGCAGCAGCTCAAACGGAACATCATTGTCCTCCATATTCAAAGCCAGGATATTGTTGCCAATCGCGTAAGGCATGGCCTGGTTGACAATTTCCTCAAACGCTTTCTTGAGGGAGGTTTCATCCTTACTGTACCCTTTTTCTTCTTTCAGCAGGGTTAACGCTCTTTCGTAGTGCTCCATGTCGCACATGTGGGCCGGGATTTCCTCGGGCCGATAAACATGATAGGTACTTCGTGCGGTTTTGTTGAGCACCAAAAGCTGGTGGACATAAAAGAACCAGTTTGTCCGGGTGACTTCGTCGAATGTTCGAAGTGTATGTAATTTTGAGCCGTCTTTGCCTTCCCAGAGGAAAAGAGGCTTGAGCAGGTGCTTGTTGGTGCCGCGGTAAAAAATGGCATTTTTGATCCCAAATCCATTGTAAATCTGGGGGAGTTGCGAGGTTTGCCCGTAAGAAGTCGCCGTGTACCCCGATTTCATACCTCCTCCGTACTCCCGGGCCATTTGCGTGCCAACGAGGAGATTGCGGATCAGTGATTCCGGGGCTACGGTGAACGTATCGGGCAAAGTGTACCAGTTGACCATGGTTACGCGGCCTTGCTCGATCAGTTTTTCGAGACGAGCGCGATTCTCCGGCCGGACGGAATAATAATCCTCCAGCACAACCGTGCCCCCATCCAGGCAAAACGTCTTATAATCCGGTGTGTTTTCAAGGATATTCATCATTTGCTCGATCAGGTCGACCAGACGCGGTTTGGATTGCTCAGCGGTATGACGCCATTCTCGATCCCAGTGCGTTCCGGAGATCACATGCATAACATATTTCTTATCCATTTTTCACCTCTTTTAAAACATCTGTAGCGAATTGCAGGCATCCTAAATTGATTTTTTAGGAAAATCAAGGTAAAATGCAATAAAATTACAATATATATGCACGACCAAAAGCAAATATATTGCTGGTTTTCTGGGCAAAACGCCTTTTTTTGCTGTTTAATGCTACAATATTGCCCCTGGACACAGGATGTGGAAAATTACAGAAGAAGTAAATATTCAGCATAATTACAAATTTTATACAATTTTCCTTGACAGGCAGTAGTTTTTCTGCAATAGTGAAATAACCATAAGTTGGAGAATTTGAATTCTATGATTAATGTTTTAACTGACAACATTAAAGTAAAAAAGGTCAAAGGCAAGAGCCAGCCGATTTATGAGCAAATCCGCAGGCAGATTCATGGAATGGTGAAATCCGGTGAAATTCAAACCGGGCAGGAATTGCCGAGTATCTCATTTCTCTCGGAAAAACTCGACGTAAACTACCGTACAGTCAGATCGGCACTGGATTTACTCGAAAAAGACGGGGTGTTGAATTGTGAGCCCAACAAGCGGCCTGTCGTGCTTGGCTGCAGTCCCGACCAAAAGCGCGTAAAACAGTCTCTGGCTTTTGCTTTTATTCGAATGACTGGCGATGATTTTTTTGTTTCGACCTCAGCGGGCATCAAAAAGTATACCGATGAGAACGACATTGAATGTCTTTTTATCGACGCCGCAAATGATCACGACAAATTTCTCGATGCTATCATGCATCCCGGACACAATATCGACGGCCTGATATTCGCTCCTTATGAATCGCCGGAATATGACCGGGCCATCACATCTGCATTGAAACGAAACACCTCTATCGTTCTTCTGGACCGTGTTCCGCCGAATATGAATGTAAGCTCTGTTTCTGCGGACCACTTCATGGGCACATACACCGCAACGGCCCACTTGCTTGAGAATCATTCCCGGCCGGTCTATTTCCTGGGCAATACCCTTGAACCCAGCTCCTGCCGTGAGCGTGTTTCCGGCTGGCGGTCGGCTATGCACGCCTACAATTACCCCGCATGCAACTCCTACCTTTTCGATTTTGGGTTCAAAGACGTGGAAATGGCAAAATGGGACCTCGAATATATTGAATACGAGATTGACGCTGCGCTTCAATTCTTCTTTGATTCGCACGATGAAAAAATGTTCAGCATTCTGGCTTCAAACGACTATGTTGCGAAATCTGTCTGTGTCGCAGCACAGAGGAGAGGTTTTGTGGTTGGAAAAGACATCTTTATTGTGGGTTTTGGTGACCTGCCGATGGCCTCACGTCTTGATGTGCCGCTGACTACGGTTCGACAATTCAATGAAAAATTGGGCTACGAGGCCGCAAGAATGCTTTTTGAAACAGCCGCAGGCCTTCAGCCCAAACCGGTACATCGGATTTTGCCCGTTGAGTTGGTGGTTCGGCAAAGCAGTATCGACGCAGAAATCGTTAATTGACAATTGGATACAAAAATTTGTCGCTTCAGTACGGGTTTGGTCCATACTGTGCTGATCGCTTAAATGAAATATGGATCTGTTATTTTTAATTTGGAGGAGTTACAAAATGAAGAAAGTACTAATGAGCATGGTCGCCATTACGGCTTTGGTCGGGCTGGCAAACGCGAATCTCGTGGCACCCTATGGAGACTTCGAGAGCGGCGTTTTGGGCGATGTTCCCGGGTGGTTCTGGTGGAGCGGCACCGTAAATATCATTAATACCGACAGCTCCGGCTACGGTTCAAACTGCCTGGAGATGGTGGTTCCCGGCTCAGGAAATGTAGTGGGCGGTACTCCCCCTGTCTCCCCGGGCCAGTTAGTAGATTTGAGCCTGGATTACAAAACCCTTGAAGGATTTCAGGATGGAGCTGATTCGTACGCATTTTTGCGTTTTTACAACGAAAGCAGCGTGTATCTTGACCAGGCCAGTATCTTTTTGACACCGACAAATGGTGCCTGGCAAACATTTAACGTAACCGTTCACAGGGCGTGAATGTGGATTATGGCCCCAATAATGTAGGAAAAG
>CAYVUI010000126.1:0-12276 GCA_964454745.1 uncultured Pirellulales bacterium
AAGCAGGCGACACAAATGTCTTGTCCCTGCCTGAAACTCTGCCGGATAATGTTTTTATTATTGCGACCACGCGGACTAAAGAGATTCCCCTGTTAGGAGCTAAAAAAATAATTCCAATTGATCCTGGTTCTCCCCAAAATCAGGAAGACATAAAGAACTATCTTCAGGCGTATTCGAAAAATGAAGCAGTCAAAAATTGGATCAAGGCCCAAAAAATCAGTACCAGGAAATTTGTGGAAACAATGCTTCAAAAATCTGAAGGCAATTTTATGTATCTGCGATATGTCCTTTCGGCGATTGAAGCCGGAGAAACTAATGGAGGCATTGAAGATTTGCCTGTTGGTTTGAAGGATTATTATCGAAGGCATTGGAATCAGATGCAGAAAGAGCATAAGGATTTCGAGGTTACATCCAAACTGATCATCTGTCTAATCGGAGCAATGCAGGATACTGTCTCCATTGATAAAATTGTTCGATGGACTAATATTGACAAAAACGAAGTTCGTTCAATACTATCCAAATGGAAGGCATTTGTCCGGGAAACCACAGGCGGCAATGGTATTGGCTACCGAATATACCATTCAAGTTTTGCAGATTTTCTGCGACAGGAAATCGATCCTGATCTGAGCGATTATCATAAAATGATCGCGGAAGCGATAATTGATGACCTTAAACATTATCACGATGGGAAATATTGCTACAATGAACTGGATGACCAGGACATCACGCATTTGATTCAGCATCTGCTTTTATCCAGCGACCATTCTCTTGGAATTCAGGCAGAAAACATCTTGCTGGACTGGCGTTTTTTGCAGGAACGAACTGACCGCGGGCAGATATTTGAGTTAATTGGAGATATGCAGCAGGCTGTTTCACTTCTGGCGAACAGGCCCAGAGCTAAATTGCTGATACTTCTTGAGGAGGCATTTCGTTTCCATGCATCTTATCTGAACGATTATCCTCAAGACCTGTTCAGTTGTTTATGGAACCAGTGCTGGTGGTATGATTCAGCGGAAGCAGCGCACCATTATCAGATAACAGATGTAGATATTCAGCAAAAAATGCCGTGGAATCAGCCTGGAAAAAAGATTCACAAATGGCTTGAAGCATGGCGGGCGGAATTAGGAAAAAGTGATAATTTTACATGGGCGCGGTCATTGAGACCTCCTGCCAAACCGCTGCAGGACCCTCAAATACATGTGATGAAAGCCCATGAAAGTTCAATAAGCAGTCTGGCCATGTCTGCGGATAGAAAAATTATTGCCTCAGGCTGCTATGGCGGGCATGTTAATCTCTGGAGCATGGCTTCTGGTCAATTGTTGCATCAGCCTTGCGGGCATAAACAGAAAATAGAATCTTGTGCTTTCTCAGATGATGGAGAGCAACTTATCTCGGTCTCATCGGATGGTCATGTAGTGATATGGTCTGTATCGCAGGGTGATATCTCGTCTAAATATCAAATAGATTCGGTTCATAAAACTGTCAAAGCCTTTATTTGCCCAAAGCAAAACAGAGTTTACTGTCAGGACGAACAGAACGGACTTGTTATCTATGATTATAAGAAAAATCATATAGTAGAGCATTGCTTTGGAAAAGTGAGCTCGTTAGATCATTTCGGGATGTCGCAAGATGGAACTTTAGCAGCTGTCAGCAAACTATCCGATAATCAGAATATTCATATTTGGGATTTTAGATCGAACAAGACATCGTGTCAGGCGTTGCCTTGGCCTGCCAGGTCATTTAGGTTCTCAAATGATAAAAAGCTGTTGGCGATTATCGATGTATCGGAAAATATTCATATCAGAAACCTCAAATCAGAGGAAGATGTAATCATTCCCAAGGCTCATGGAGAATCACGGATTGAAGATGCTGCTTTTTCACACGACAATCGCTATCTGGCCAGTGGTGCCCATGATAACTCAATTAAAATCTGGGATGTCAATACCGGCAAGCAGGTCAAGTGTTTGCTGGGCCATGAGTACTGGGTGCAGAAACTCATTTTCAGCCATGATTGCTCAAAGATAATCAGTGGAGGCTCAGACGATACTGTACGAGTTTGGGACATTCATTCTGGTAAAGAAAGCAGAATTATAGATCATCCTACCTTGATTTTTGAGGTTGAAATCAGCCCTGACAGCAAAACTATAGTTTCTGGAGCAGAGGATGGGTCCGTAGGATTCTGGGATACTGAGACAGGCCGGGGCTCTTTAAAGTATGATGCACATCGCTCCGTTCGGTCCCTGGCGATAGTGCCTGACGGCCAAAAAGCATTGACCGGCGGCTTTGACGGTGAAGTAAAAGTATGGTATTTGGCAACAAAAAAGCAGTTGCTTGCATTTGATAAACACAAATCAGATGTGGGGGCTTTGGATATTTCACCCTGTGGAAAATATGCGGTCAGTGCCAGTCCAGACCAATCAGGTCACACAACACCATGCAGAATCAATCTCTGGGAAATTGAAACGGGCAATATCATTTACCATTACATTGAAAATGATGAGAAGGTCTGGGGGGTACGTTTTTCACCGGACGGCAGAAATATTGGGATTTGGTTCAGTCGAGGCAAGATAGCTATCTGGAATCCAAAGGCAAATTCCCTATCTCATGTTTATCGTATATCCTCCAATGATATAGATGATATTCAGTTTTCGCCGGATGGCCGTTTTCTGGCGATACATTGCTGGGAGTCAGGACGGTGCATTGTTTATGATACTGAGACAGACAAACATATCTTTGAGGTTGGCGATCCGGATAACAAAGCCTCTAAACCGGTATTTATCGAAGGGACAACCCATCTTCTGGTAAAAGTCGGACAAAAGCTGTTCCAAAAGTGGGATTATTCGTCAGGAAAAATGGTTGATGAAGTAGAGGATCAATGTGAAATCAACTCCTATATTTCCTGTAATGAGTTATTCCCATACAAACTAATATCACAAAACAAACATCTTGTTGTAGTAGATCCAGGCAACCAACTCGTCACCCGAATCCCGGAACCGCTGACAAATCTTAAAGTCATTCCTAATAAAAAGATCATCGCAGGCAGAGCTTTCAACCGGATTGCAATCTATCAGCTTGAAAATTGAACTGTTACAGATCAGGCCTCTTTCCTGTAATTGAGAAAGAGGCCTGTCGCGTTTGACGGCAGGCGGTAGGTGGTAAAATGAAAGCACAAAACCCAGTAGCCAAGTTCAAGGCAGGCCAGGTATCGGCAGCACTTTGGGACAATGAGATAACGGTAAATGGAACCAAAAAGAACGTCCTGAAAGCTTCGCTTCAGCGTCGGTATAAAGACAGTGATGGTCAGTGGAAATCTTCTGCAAGCTTTAGCAGAAACGAAATACCGCTGGCGATATATTGCCTGGAAAAGGCACTCGACAAGATCATCGAGATGCAAAATGCTGAGTCGGATTTCGATGGAGATGCGGCAGGAGAATAAATCTTCTTCTGCCTCTCATCTTGACGAGATTACCCGCGCGATTGATAAGATACGATTTGGACGTAGTTTTCCTGCGGTCAATCCTTACGGTACAATATCAGCCCGATCCAATCTGGACAACAACATCATAACGATTGTCGCAGGCCGCGTACCCGCATCTTTTTTAAGCTGGTTCAAACAGCTTAGAGGCAGGAATCATTGGGAACATCAGCTTCTTTCCCGATGTCATTTCAAGGAGATCTGACCCTGATTTCATTACCATTCAGGGGCGCGAAAGTATTATATAAAACTGCGGTTTACAGATGGTGTGGAGTTGATGCGTCAGGATGAATATCTGTGATTATTATAAGAAAAAGAAAGATTCTGCCGGACTCAAATCCTGTCTGGTCAAGGATTTTTCTATTTTTGATTTTAATCATATTCCGGCTCAGCCGCTCATGCGGGAAGAGTGCAGGCACCTGATAGACGAAATGCTGCGATTCGAAATGTCCAGTATCCCCACCCACCAGGCAGTTATAGGAAGCAAAGGATCAGGAAAAACATTGACCCTGCGATACCTTCAAAAATTGCTGACTGATGAAACGGACCTGAAGGTTTTATATGCCAACTGTCGGGAGCATAATACCAGTTTCAAAATATTCGCTCACCTGCTGGATGTCCAGGCTCGCGGTGCAAGTCTGAGTGAACTGTATAACCGCTTCTGTCAGAAATATAACGACAAAGCGATCATTATTTTAGATGAGGTCGATCTGATGAGTCCAAAGGATAAACGGCGGGACATTCTGTACTTTCTCAGTCGAAGTCATAATCCTTATCAGGTTATTATGCTATCGAACAATCATCGCATTCTAAGGGACCTTGACGCCTCAACGAAAAGCAGCCTGCAGCCAGTCACGGTCTATTTCAAAAATTATGATGCCACGCAAATCCATGAAATTCTTCAGGAACGGGCCAGGCAAGGCCTGCATTCGTGTGACGACAATACACTGGCACAGATAGCCGCTATGACAGTCAAAAAAGCGAACGGTGATGCCAGGATCGCGATAAAGACACTGTTCTATTCCGTGACTGAAGAGGTCGATAATATTGCCGCGTGCTTCGAAAAAGCCCGCGAGGATGTTATTATCGATATGCTCAACAACCTGTCCGATCCGCTTCTGATGATGCTCCGCTCGATTGTGATCAATCATTCTGATTTTGCCAAAGACATCTATAAAAAATACTGCCAAATCTCTTTATCTCAGAATGAAAAGCCGTTCAGTTATATGTACTATTATTCCAATCTGAGCTTTCTTCAAAGTATGGGGTTGATTGCCTTAATCTCGACAAAATTCGGCAGAACTTATGCAAACCGTGTCATGCTGACTTTCGACGAGCCGGTTCTCGATCCTATATACCGGCTTCGTTTTGGGTAAAAGACTGTGCGGAGTTTACGCGTTCTTTATTTATTCATTTAGACTCTTTCTATGATCTTAATCTTTTCCATACTGTAAATAAAAAAACCTATAACAGTATACATATTATACTACATCGACGTGTAAACTCTGCATACACTATTATTTTGCGGTTAATTCAAGGTTAGATAAACCGCAAAATACGGGGTGATAAAAAATGGAAGCAAAAGAATTAATAATACGCATGCAGCAGTACACCGGAACAATGAGTTACCACAAGCTGACGTTAACATCGCTTTTGGCGACCGATGGCATTCTAATGATCGCCGAAAAAGCCGGGGCGTACTGGCTAATCGATGCGATAGGTTCATATCAAGCAAATCCAAAAGTCAAATCGTTACTTATTCAGTTCTGGACTCTGGAAGTTAAGGACAATACGGCGGTATTATATTGTGTGGAAGATTTCGGAATGCCCAGAATTATCGAACAGCAAATCGACTATACAAATTTCCCGGAAGGCAGTTGGAAGTTCTATGTTCAGAATGGAATAATGATGTTGCCTGGGGAGTATTGAGACAAAATAAAGGCCGACTATCGTTGCGGAGGTGTGAAATATGAAGAAAGATTCTCGTGTTAGAAAAACAATCTATGCCCCAAATACTGCCGGAAGTGGCGGAAGCGGTAGATGGTATGCAGAAATAAGAGATCATGGTCTATTGATGAAAGACGGGTATTTCGATACAGAAGCCCAAGCCAAAAGTTGGCTAAAAAATCAAAGAAATACAACAATGAGCAAAAGTGTCGCTCGTGAATATATAAAAATGTTCAAAAGGTGGAAATATAAATAGCCATTCAGTCAAGCAACCCATACTTCGGCGGTCCGGATATATTTTGTATCTAATGAATTATCCTGGCCGGAGAAAAATTTATGAAATGTTTGCTCTTCGCAAAGCATTATCT
The DNA here is from genome assembly GCA_964454745.1 of uncultured Pirellulales bacterium. Classification (GTDB taxonomy): domain Bacteria; phylum Planctomycetota; class Phycisphaerae; order Sedimentisphaerales; family Anaerohalosphaeraceae; genus CAYVUI01. The sequence continues at coordinate 5,791 of CAYVUI010000126.1, forward strand.
AAATCTTTCCCCGGGACAATACACTGACGGGAATATATTTTTATCTCTACTTCAACGTATAGAATTGTTTGAATAGTTCATAGATTGTCTCCCCCCATCTTTATTTGGGTAGAATGGAATAAAGATGGAGGTAGATAAACATGAATTCCAAAAAATACATCATAGAATTTAAGTTGGTTCAGGTTGAAAGGCCTGACAGATACGGCACAGTCGAAGGGCTGGACAACGAAGAGTTAGCCAATCCGGAGGAACTGGAAAGGCAGGTCTATAGGCAGGAGCTCGGGCCTATTATGGCACTACCGGTAAAGAATAAATGGCATGGGCCAAGACCGGAAATCGACGAAAATGGTCAGGTTGAATGGGGAGCATTCGGCACAATTGACTTCCAAAGGCTGGTGCCTAACTTTGACAGGGTTCAGTACAAAATCGACCGTCTCAAGGATGAACTTGCAGATGTGGTTCTTATGATTGATATAATAAAGCAGCGAATACCCGGTAAGGGCAAATTCCTTGTTCTGAAGTATCTCAAAATGGGGATTATCGACCTTGACCATATCGAGGATTTTCAAACATGGAGGTTAGCAACATGGTATCTCAAAGCATGGCGGCTCAAGTCAGAAATCAAGGAGTTACAGGCCAAAAAAAAGAAGGTCTTTAGTCATACCGGTTGATTATTTTTTCTTCTTTTTATATTTCAAAATAGATTCCCATGGAGGTGGTTTTATGGTGTAGATAACAGGCTATGAAAGAACAGATTGTATCAAGCAAAAAGGTTGCTGATTACCATCTCCAATAAACCATGATATCGTGCCCTTGATCCAATAGATAGAGCGGGCACAAAAAAAGGATTTATATTAAAAATTATAGCCCCCGGCTGCGCCGGGGAATGGTCAAATGGGACTCAAAGATGTTGTAATCAGAAAAGTGCATATAATACAAGAAGTTACAATTATTTTAATTCTCGGACTACATTTAATGAGGGGCAAATCCGACCCGGAGTCGGAGTTCGACAAATTACCTATCTTGACATCGTTTTATGCATTCAGGCATAAATCGCAGAATTCACAAATGGATCTATGATAGTCAATCTCTGCCAGAACAAGCTCTTTCTGATCCGGTTCTGCTGCGATAAGATCGGATGCCAAGCTGCCGACGTTTTGAATTGAGCGGTTTTTTAGATCCTCGATTTTGCGTATTTTATCTTTGTTCATTAGATCACCATCGCTTCAGAATATTCTGTTTGTATATAAAAGTTGCGCTGTGTTTGCTGGATTTTAGTACCGCCCGGTAGCTAAAAAAAGGGAAAGATTTATATATTCGCACGTATTATTACCCTTCAGGAGGAACTAAATCCAAGGCAAAATGTACCTGAGCGACACCAAAAACGGACCATCCGGCGATCTGAAATACGTTTCACATATCTATCGATATGAACATCCATTCAGATACCAGATGAGGGAAAACGTTAGTCCCAATTATCCGATAATCTCGAATTCCGGATATCATTTTCTTAGTGACGATTATTCCTGCGTGAATCCGGAGCAACCGCAAACGGTCGAGCAAATTGTTGAAAAAGGCTATTTTGCAGTCCCTCCCGGAGATTCTATTACTGCTGTCGTTTCGGACAAAAAGCATTCTTCCCGAATAGGTTTGGACGATTTGATCGGTCAGATACGCCAGCGATATCAGATTTATGATCGGAATATTTATGAACTCAAGCAGTCGGAATGCTCGGCCTTGAATGTCTTTCACCGACACGTTTGCTGGTATGATGGTATTGGCGGTACCGACAGGCAATATTATTCTCTTAACAAGAGGCTTCAGACAATTTATCAGATGAAAAGGGATGAACGTGTCAGACTATGGCAGGACATATCCCGGCTGAAAGAAAAAGTATCCGGCAAGATACTGGACTATCTTTCTGAATACAGGAAGATGGCTGTTCTGGACGATGACGGAGGTGTACCATAGTGCAAAACAGAGTTCAGGAACTATGTCGAAAGCTAAAGCCTGTGCTGGGATCTAAAATTGATCGAATCTGGACGGTTTATGTGTCCGAATCGGACCCTGCCGGCAAAAAGGATATTGAACAGACTCTCGAACTGCTCGCGGTCAAATATCTAAAGCAGGACTACCAGCCGGATCGCTCACCATTTCCGCCGCCATCAAGAGATTTTGCCTGTTCCGGCGAGATTCAACTGGGTAATGTGGTCTATGCGGACAAAGAAATGTACCCGTTTTTTCTTAAAGGCAACCGTCTTAAGGAGCACATTCTAATTTCCGGCAGAAGCGGTTCTGGGAAAACAAATCTCACTTTTATTCTTATGCGGGAGATATTACGCAATAATATCAAGGTTTTGGCCCTGGACTGGAAACGGGGATATCGAGATTTATTGGAATTACATACTGATCTGAACGTTTATACGATTGGCAGAGATGTTGCTCCTTTCCGATTTAATCCATTGATCCCTCCTGCGGGCTGTGAACCGCAGGTATGGATCAAGCTTATTGTCGATGTGATTGCCAATGCTTATCTTGGTGGTGAAGGGGTAATCAGTCTTTTGGTGGCCGGGTTGGATCATTTATTCAGAGATTTTGGGGTTTATGATAAGGTCAATACCACCTGGCCGACAATCCAGGATCTGCTTTTATGGCTCAAAAAGACCAAGCTGAAAGGCCGAGCCGCGATGTGGCAGGCATCGGCGGAAAGAATACTGCTGGCCATGACATACGGGGAATTCGGCAATGTCATAAACTGTCATAACAACGTCCATGTTGCCGGACTGCTTCAGGAAAACGCGGTACTTGAAATGGATGGTTTGTCCAGTGATTCGGATCGAAGAATGTTCTCTGAATCCCTGACTTTGTACTTGTATCGATTGAGGCTGGCACAGGGACCGCAGAAGAAGTTAACGAACATGATCATTCTGGAAGAGGCACACAATCTGCTTCATAGAAAATCATCTGACTCGCGTGAGTCAGTATTGGAAACATCAATTCGAATGATTCGTCAGTATGGGATGGGATATGTATTTGTCGATCAGTCGGCCTCACTTATCTCGAAAGTTGCGTTCGCAAATTCGTATGCAACCCTTGCACTGAGCCAAAAATTGAAATCAGATGTTCAAACAATAAGCTCGGCTATGAACCTGACTGATGAACAAAAAGAGGCTTTGAATACGCTGCCGATTGGTTGTGCGGCGGTTCGATTGGCCGATGAACATCCGGAACCATTTTTACTGAAAGTACCATTATCCAAGGTAAAAGAAGGTTCTATAAGCGATGAAATGGTAAACAGGAGATTCCGAACCAATCACAGAGATACCATTGAAAATAGACCTGCTGAACATAAACGGATAGAGATTCCGCCTATTCCGCTCAAAGATAAAAAAGAAACAGCAAAACAGAATAATATATCCCACCCACCATCCCCCAAAGAATCTCAGCTTCAGTTAAACCAAATAACTGATATCGATACCAAACCTCCCGGTGAAACTATGACAAGAGAGGAAATCCGTTTTTTATCCGATATAGTCACCCATCCCTTGTCGACAACGGTTTCACGTTATCAGAGGCTTAACTTTTCCCGTCGTCGCGGAAATGCCATCCGCCAGAGCCTGGCTAAATCCAGCATCATCGAACCTGTTCCTATCGCCACGCGCAGCGGGCAGGTAATGCTGTATCAATTGAGCGATGGCGGTAAAAAAGTCTGTATGGACATCGGAATTGAACCCGGAACCGGATCGAACCAGAGTCTCGAACATCGCTATTGGGTCAAACAAGCTGCCCGCTTCTATGAACATAAAGGATATGAAGTTTCACGAGAACATCCCATTGGTAATGGACGCAGTATCGATTTATTAGCCCAAAGATCAGGAGAAAAGATCGCTATAGAAATCGAAACCGGCAAGTCAGATATTAAAGCGAATATCGAAAAGATATCTCCTTCCGATTTTGATAAGGTAATATTTATAGCCACTTCTCCCGCCGCAATTGCAAGTTGCAACATGCACAAACCAAAAATGTCAGAAAAAACTCAGATTATTTCTTGGCTAGATATTATTCTTTGATCGTAAATTACTCGTATTCGACAACATAATGGGCAGTAGTTATTTCCTTTGTATCATTCCAGTATCCTCGATGATCATCTCCCATAAGTGCCAGCCAATCTTCACAGCCCTGATCGTCGTTTGGTTCATTAGTGTTCCATTTGTCCCATTCCGTGTCCCATATTTCACCCGTTACCCATTGCCAGTTATTATCATATGGAGGTTCAGGCGTTCCTTCTGGTTGAAAACCTCCAAGCCAGTAGTAGTAATTATTTGAAATAACATGATCGACAATAAAACTATTTTCTTCTTCAGATGTGACCGTTGCCAGATGTCCCTGCATACCTTTGTAAATTCTTAATTCTGCTGCAATTTTAGCTTGCTCCCATGTTAAACTTTCAGCAACTGACTCATAATAGTGGCTGCTAGAGGTATTATAGACAATGTTGGGATTGCTTTCAGATGGCATATTACAAACACGAAAACCAATGAGTTCATGCCAAAACGAAGGCTCATGATAACCTCGTTTATTTACAGTACAATTTGTTGCTGTATCATGCCAATCACCACCGCGAAGCGTCCTATCATACCCATCATACAATGAGGTTGTCCATTCCCAGACATTGCCTGCCATATCACATAGCCTATAGCCATAATCCCCAAACTCACCAACAGGGGTCGTTCCATAGGGATGGACTGAACCTTTATAGTTTGCTTTGGAGTTATCTATATCTACTCCACAACCATAGTTGAACAGGTTGGGTTCTTTATAGTCTGCTACCGCCTGCCATTCCCACTCTGTAGGAAGTCTGTAACCATAATAATTACAAAACGCCATCGCACCATATAAACTTACGTAAGTAACTGGATGATCTTCAAAACCGGTTTCCACTGTGAATGAATTTCCATCATATTGAATCCGAGATTTACCTCCATTTGTTATTTCATCGAAATCACCTCCAGGGCCTAAAAGGTTGTAATACTGCTGGTCAACATAATCCACCCCTGAATTTAAACCATCAGCACCTACAATGTAACTGCTATCTACAACCGAAATATCCTCCGAAATAAAGGCAGCATTCAGAAACTGGCAATATTGAGCGTTTGTTGTTTCGTATTTACTCATTAAACCTATAAATGGCTCGTGTCCCGAAACACCAGGATCGTCAACATGTACCCATATCATACCGTCCGGCCCATCAGGTAAATCTGTGCCACTCATACCAATATTGCTAAGGTCTCTTACGACAATATTATCGAAGTAAGCTGTATCGCGCCATATTACCCCAGGCCCAAATTTACCGCTGGTTAAAGGATTCGGATCTGTGACAGTGTCAATATGCACTCCATCAATTTCAAGTGATATTGTATTTCCGGATACTGAAAGTTTGATACGGAAAATTCCAGGTATCAATTTCTTACCATCTGCATTTGAATCAACAAGGGTTGAACCAACGTTGCCCTGATATTTAAATATTGCATAACGATTAGGGTAATCGATATGGTCATGTTGAAATATTTGAATCCTATATTCATTAGTTAAATGGCCAGTGCTTCGCAGGAAAAATTCACAGTTTCCACCTGCCATGTCAACATCAGCTTCAACTGAATAGTCTGTCCATGAATCTTCACCTGCATATATCAATCCGTCAACACCTCCTCCGCTGCCAATTCCTTTGAGCTTGCCGTTTTCTATAGACCATGCTCCATCCTGTACCTGCCAGTCGGATGATATTTGACCATCTTCAAAGTCGTCTTCAAAAAGAATCTTTGGGTAAGGTGGTGAATTTAGTGGTTTATTGTACAGTATCTGAACAAGGTTACATTGAGAACAGGTATTTATGATGTCCAGCATTCCGTCCTGGTTAAAATCGCATAGATTTACATATCTTGGTTCACTGCCGCCGGCGGAAAGGGTTTCATAGACTTCAATCTTCTCATGGTCAGTATGGCCGAAGATGGTCTGCAAACTATCATCATCAGCACAGGTTATCACGAGATCGTCAATACCATCGTCATTGAGATCACCGCTTGCAAGGCCAACAGGATTATTACCGGTTGGTATATAGGTACGATCATCTTCATCATTTGAAAATGTCCCGTTGCTTCTACCAAATAATATTACAACATTATTACTTCCGTCAGATAAAGACACAGCTAAATCTGTATTGTCGTCACCGTTATAATCTCCTGGTGTGATGTGATATGGTTTCCCTGTGACAAAAAGATTCTCTGAAAGGTTAAAAGACATATTGCTATGGCCATTATAAATCTGTATGGACCCAAGTCCATAATTCGCAACGGCTAGGTCATCATGTCCGTCTCCGTTAAAATCTTCACTGGCAATACCACGCGGTGTGCCACCAGTATCGATTATTGTATTTATACTGCTTCCGATTGAAAATGCCCGTTTTTAAAGCCGGAAGCTCAACGAGTC